>CAZURC010000104.1:0-7105 GCA_964623405.1 uncultured Treponema sp. | reverse complement strand
GTGATTACGTTGAGTTCATCGAGGACTACTGCGGAACAAAAGTCGGAATCATCTCAGTCGGCTACGAGCGCGACGAGACATTCATCCGCGACAACCCGTGGAAGTAAGATACGCGGTGGTTGAGTAGCGTTAGCGTATCGAAACCACCGTAATAAGCAATTAATAATGTGTCATTGTCGGGCTTGACCCGACAATCTGATTATGAAAGCGGAGCAGGGAAGCGGTTTTTCTGGCTTCGTTTTTTGTCTACAGCACGCGTTTTTCCAGAAAATCCGCCACGCCGTCCTCATTGTTGGTCTTGTCTGTCACAAAATCCGCAAGTTTTTTAATCTGCTCGTTGCCGTTTTTCATCGCAACGCCAAAGCTGCACTTCCGGATCATGCTCTCGTCGTTCATGCTGTCGCCGAATCCCATTGTTGTCTCAGGCGCTATCCCGATGTAGCGGGCAAGCCATTCAATCGCCTCGCCTTTCCCGCAGTCGGGCGGCAAGATTTCAAGAAAATAAGGCTTGCTTGTAAAAATCACAGCCTTGCTTCCCAAATCCGACTTGAGCTTTTCCTGTAAAACCTGCAATTTTTCAGGCTCGCCGGGAATCAGCATCTTGTAGAAATTCTGATCTATCAGCTTGTCGTAATTTTCAGCTTCTTTGCCTTTTAGCCCGCACATCTGCACATCACGCAGCGTCCAGTCTGTCTCCTTGCTGTAAAAAACCGTGTCATCGGAATAGACTTCGGTCTCAAAGCCCATGCTTTTTGCCGCATTGTGGGCATAATGAAGAATCTCAGGCAAGACAGTCTTCTTGTAAATCTGCAGCCGCTTGTGCATGTCGAATATAGAGCAGCCGTTGATTGAAATCACATACTTTCCGCTTTCAAGGGCAGCGATGTTAAGACGGCTTACAAAAGGCTTGATTCCGTCCTCCGCGCGTCCTGAGCACAAGACAACATAAATTCCCCGCTGGGCGCAACGCCGCAAAACTTCCACATTCTTGTCGCTGATTTCGCGGTCGTCGTTTAAGAGAGTGTCGTCCAAATCAAGCGCAATCAGGTTTACCTTGAGCTTTTCAGTCTTTGGGTTTGTCATATAAAGATTTCCTTTGTGCTTGCCTTAAACTGATTTCCCCTGTCAAATTCGTTGCTGAACATCCCGAAGCTTGTGGAGCCAGGGCTGAATACAACTGTTCTTTCTCCTGTTGCGGGATTTGAGAGCAGCCAGCCCCTGAGAGCTGTGAGCATTTCCCTAAGGCTCTTGTACGGGCCGTTCCATTTAATTCCTTTTGAGTCAAAGTCCCGCGCCATCTTGTCTGTCGCAGAGCCTTCCAGCATAAATATCGCCTCTGGTCTTATCGCGGAAGGGCGGGACAGTGTCTCTGATATAGGGCTTAGGTCAAGCCCCTTGTCCGTGCCGCCTGTAAGAAAGATAACCGGCTTCTCAAACGCCTGGGTAGCCTCTGCCGCCGCCTCCGGCACTGTGGCTGCGCTGTCGTTGTAGAACTTTACAACGCACTCAGTTCCGGAAGAGTACCTTGCTGTCCATGAGTGGAAGTATTCAAGGCGGTGCTCTATTCCGTTCCAGCCGCCAAGAACCTTTATAATCGTATCGGGCGCAATGCCCATAAGCTTCATTACAAGCGCGGCGTTAAGAACGTTTGTGCGCGTGTGCTTGCCAGGAACCGCAAGGCCCTTAAGGATTGTCTCAGTCTCCTTGCCATGCGTCCTTGCATAGCGGCTCATGAGCTTTTCGCCTAGACGGCAGACTCCGTTTCCATTCTTGTCCTGCCATACGCCCCAGACACCTTGAGGCAGCTTCGTCTTTGAGTAGCGCAGCACATGGGCCTTTGTCTCCTTTGCGAAAATGTTTCCCCAGTTTGAAATCAATGTGCCGCCGTCCGCCGCAGGGTCATCGTCAAAGTCAAGGATTGTAAAGTCATTCTTGCCCTGGTCAGCATAAATCAGCTTCTTGTCCGCGATATATGCAATCATGGAGTGATAGAAGTTCTGATGGTCAGGGATTATCTTTGTAATTACAGCGATATGGGGGCGAAGCGCTTTTCTTCCGCGCAAGTCCGCCAGCTGCCAGCTTGAAAGCTCAAGGACGACAGGCGTAGTTCCGCTTGTCTTGTCCAGGAATGTAAGCGGGCTTACAGTGATGTTTCCGCCTAGATAAGCGTCAAATCCAGCCTGCCTTAATCCGTAGTATATCGCGCTCACCGTGGAGCTTTTTCCTTTTGAGCCTGTCACAGCGATTATAGGCGCTTTTGTAAAATGGAGGAAAAGGCTTATGTCTGTCTCGATAGCCTTTGCCGCCGCAAGAAACTTGTTGCCGTCATACTTTACGCCTGGATTCTTTATCACGCAGTCGGCCTTCTCAAAGTCCTCTATTCTATGCTCGCCAAGACGGTATGTGAGCCTTGACTTGTCTAAAGCCTTGTCATCGGAAAGCGATTTTATTGTGGGCGCAAGCTGCTCTGCGTCCTTCATGTCTGTCGCAAGAACGAACGCTCCATGCTCAAGGAGAAATCTCACAGATGCCTCTCCGCCTCCGTTCAATCCAAGCCCCATTACGACAACATGCTTGCCTGCAATATCTTCTATTTTGTCAAAGAAGCATCCCTCAGGATAAATCTTTGGAACTGGCGGCAGAGGTTCGTTCTCCATATTCAGGCCTCCTTATCGTGAAGTCTTCAGCTTTCTTGTCGCGCTGTATCTTGCCACAGCCTCGTCTATTAGAAGCTCTGTCAGGCTGTCAAAGTCAAGTCCGAACTTTTCGCACATTTTAGGGAACATTGAGATTTGAGTAAAGCCCGGCATTGTGTTTATCTCGTTAAGGTAAAGCTTGTCTGTGTTCTTGTCTATAAAGAAGTCAACTCGCGAAAGCCCGCACAAGTCCAGAGCGGCGAAAGCTTTTTTCGCAAGCGCGCGCACCTCCTCAAGCCTCTCTTCCGGCAGAGCGGCAGGAATCAGCAAGTCCGCTCCGTCAGGGTCGTTGTATTTCGCGTCATAGTCATAGAAGTCATGCTTCGGGGCAATCTCTCCTGGACCGTAGGCTGTTAGGGACTCAAAACTGTTTGCGCCGTCAGATGTGGTTGGATTTCCTGTCACAGAGCATTCAATCTCACGTGCGTTTATGGCCTTTTCTATAAGAATCTTGTCGTCCCAGTTGAAAGCTTCCATTATGGCTCCGTTAAGATGCCGCAGGTCCTTAGCAAGGCTTGCCCCGTCAGAAGAGCCGGCCGAGCAAGGTTTTACAAAAAGAGGAAAGCCAAGAGTCTTTTGAGCTTCCTCAAGAATCTCGTCATAGCGTTTCCAGTCGGCTGTGTCGCTGCGCCTTACGCAGATTCCAGGCACAACAGGAATCCCTGCCTGCATAAGCGCGGACTTGGTCTTCTCCTTGTCCATAGTGATTGCACTTGCGAGAGTTGAGCAGCCCACATAAGGAATATCCATCATCTCAAAAAGACCTTGTATTGTTCCGTCCTCTCCGTAAGTTCCATGCAGAACAGGAAAAGCCATGTCACAGGAGATTATTTTTCCGCCTGCGCCGCCAATCAGAAACGTTCTTTTGCTTGTGCCGCCGGGAATCACAAAGACCTCATTCTCGCTCTTTTCTTTTATTTCAAAATGCGCCTTTTCGTCTGCGCGTATGCGGTCAAGCTCTGAATCCTCCTGGAAGAACCAGCGGCCGTCTTTTGTGATTCCAATCAGAATCAGCTCATGCTTCTTAGTGTTGATATGCCTTGCAACTGCCGCCGCCGACACAAGCGAGATTTCATGCTCGCCGGATTTTCCGCCGTAAATCAATGCGATTATCATTTTCTTGCTCCTATTTCCCCGAGCGCTTTCTTTGCCTCGCTTATCTCATCGTAAGGGTGGGGCCCGTCCTTGAATATTATTGAATTCTCATGGCTCTTTCCCAGGAGAAGCACTATGTCGCCTTTGCCTGCCATCCCGAATGCCTGTCTTATAGCCTCTGGTCTGTCTGGAGTTATAAAAAGGTCTTTGCCTAGAACCTTGCCTTCCTTCTGTGCTCCTGCGGCAATCTCCTTTAACAGAGAGACAGGATCCTCTCCGCGCGGATCCTCATTCGTAAGTATAACAGTGTCGCAGAACTTTGCCGCAATCTCGCCCTGCAGGGGTCTTTTCTTTGTGTCCCGCTCTCCGCCTGAGCCGAAAACGCATATCATCCTGCCTGAGCAGCGTCGTTTGAGCGGCGGGAAAATCGTCTCAAAGCTTGACGGCGTGTGCGCATAGTCAACAATCACCTCAAAGCTCTGCCCCTCGTCTATCTCTGTCATCCTCCCCTTTACAGGAACAAGCTCCGAGGTCTTCTTTGCAATCTCCTCAAGCGGGGTGGAGGTTATGCGGCTTACGGCAAGAAGAGATGCCATTATGTTGTATGCGTTGAACGCGCCAGGGAGAGGAGCCTTTACGTGGATAACATTCCCTTTGACCGGCTTTGAGTTCTTGTCCACAAGGTTAGGCTCGACAATGCTGAATGAAATTCCGTAAGCCGCGCTTGCGATATTGCGGCCCAGAATATAAGGGATAGACGGCGGAATAGGGGGCAGCGGCTTCTGCTCTTCCGCTGTGGAGACTGCCTGCTTTCCCGCCTTGCCTTCTGTCGTAAAGCCTATCACCGGCTGCTTTGTCGCGCTTACAAAATAAGGAGCGGACTCATCCTCTAGGTTCACAACGCCAAAGGACGGAACCTTGACCCTCCTGCCAAGTATTGTCTTCTCATGAGAGTTCTCATCCAGCTTGCGGAAAAGGTTGGCCTTGTCATCACGGTACTGCTCAAAGGTCTTGTGGAACTCAAGATGCTCAAGTGTAACATTCATGAAAACGCCGCAGTCAAAGTCAATATTGCCGGTGCGGTTTAGCTTTGGAGAAAGACCGTGGGAAGAGGTTTCTATTACAGCGTACTCACAGCCGTTCTCAGCCATTTTCGCCATGTATTCCTGGATAACAGGAGCCTCCGGCGTGGTTGTGTGCTGGGGGTTCGCAAGAGCCTCGCCGCCAAGAGAGAACTGGACTGTGGAGATAAAGCCCGCCTTGTGCCCGCTAAGCCGTAGGAGCTGCCAGATAAAGCTTACTGTTGAGGACTTGCCCTCTGTTCCTGTAACGCCGATGACAGCAAGCTTTCTTGACGGGTTGTCAAAGAACTCGGCCGCCACAGGAGCCATTGCCCGCCGCGCAGATTCAACTTTTATAAAAGGAAGCTTCTTCTCTGCAAGAGCCTCTTTGATTTTTCCAGCCGTCGCGCTGTCAATCTCATCCTGGAACAGTATTGCCGCGGCTCCGCTCTTGATAGCATCCGGAATAAAAACATTTCCTGTGGTATGAGTGCCCGGAAGTGCAAAAAAAAGGCTTCCCTGCCTTACATCGCGGCTGTCAAATGCGAGAGAAGAAATCTCCGTGTCCTGCGCAGACTGTAAAGGAGACCTGCCGTCCTCTTCCACGCAGATATAGTCAATAGAGCTTAAAAGCCCTGAAAGTTTCTTAAGCATGTCTGTTATTTTACAGCTAAGGGGGCGCTTCTTCAATATTCAGGTGCGCGCGTCAGAGGAAATCCGTTGGGGTAAAAAGCATTACAAGACGCCGAAAAAAAACGTTACAAAACGCCGAAAAAAAACGTTACAAAACGCCGAAAAATAACGTTACAAAACGCCGAAAAAAATCTTTACAAAACGCCGAAAAATACATAGCATAAAGTATGCTGAATTACAGGCTGCGTATAGCAGATTCAATTTTACAGGAAAAGCTCGAAGCAAAAGGCGCTGTGCTTATAGAAGGACCAAAATGGTGTGGCAAGACCACTACGGCCATGCAAAAGGCTGTGAGCGTGCTAAAAATGGACAATCCGAAAACAAGAGAGCAAAATCTGTCTCTTGCAAAACTTAATCCTCAAAGGCTTCTTCAGGGAGATGTTCCACGTCTTATAGATGAATGGCAAATTGCGCCGACCTTGTGGGATGCTGTGCGCTATGAAGTTGATGAGCGCCAGAAAATGGGGCAGTTTATTCTCACCGGCTCGGCGGTTCCGCCAGACACGAAGGAGATTACTCATACTGGGACAGGGCGGTTCTCATGGCTTCTGATGCGTCCTATGTCCTTGTTTGAGTCCGGCGAATCTACTGGCGAAGTTAGCTTGAGGTCTTTGTTTGACAAGAAAAATGACATTGACGGCGAGTGTCACATCGACATAGACCAGCTGGCTTTTCTTGTTTGCCGTGGAGGATGGCCGATGTCAATTGGATTAGGCAGGAAGGCTTCCTTGCAGCAGGCTTTTGACTATTATGATGCTGTTGTGAAATCAGATATCAACAGAGCGGATGGAATTGCTAAGAATCCGGAGAGGGTGAAACGGATAATGCGCTCATTTGCACGTAACCAGGGCAGCCAGGCCGCGAACACTGTCATAGCAAACGACATTCTTGCCAATGAAACAGAAAAAGTGAACGAGGACACTGTTCACTCTTACATTGAGGCTCTTAAAAAAATCTTTGTCGTTGAGGACATGGCGGCATGGAATCCAAATCTCCGTTCAAAGTCCGCAATAAGGACTAGCGACACAAGATACTTTGTAGACCCGTCTATTGCGGTTGCAAGCTTAGGAATAGGACCGGAAGACCTCATAAATGACCTTAGAGCATTCGGACTGTTTTTTGAAACAATGTGTGTCCGTGACTTGCGTGTTTTTGCCGACAGCCTTGATGGGTCTGTCTATCATTATCGTGACAATACCGGCCTTGAGTGTGACGCTGTAATTCATCTTAGGAACGGCAAATATGGTTTAATAGAAATAAAGCTCGGCGGGGATGACCTTATAAACGAAGGCGCAAAAAGCCTGCTGAAACTTAAAGAGTCTATCAATATTGAAAAAATGAATGAGCCTTCGTTTCTAATGGTTTTAACAGGGCTTGGAGATTATCCGTACCGCAGGGAAGATGGAGTTCTAGTTGTTCCGGTCGGCGTTCTAAGAAACTAAAGCTCATGCGATCGGACGAGCCGCATTTTTAGAAAAGTCGGTATTATCTAAAAATTGTCTTGTTCATTCAAATAAAGAAATGTTAGACTTAAACCAACATTTAAATTTCATGCAGGCA
>CAZURC010000103.1:0-7195 GCA_964623405.1 uncultured Treponema sp. | reverse complement strand
TGTATTTGATAAACAATGAAAAAAGGATTAGAATAAACTGATTGGAAAAAGAATATACAATTGTGCTTTCTGATCCGGATGTCCTGTCCGGTGTGTGCGGCACAAATGACAGCAATTTAAGACTCATAGAGAAGCATCTGGGAGTTTCTGTATTCACGAGGGGAAATGAGATTTCTATCGCGGACAGCTCTCCTGAAGTCCGGCAGAAGTTCAAGTTTATCATAGACAGGCTGACTGATGAGATAGGAGAAGGCACTCCGTCCTCTCAGGACTTTGTGGAGTCTATTCTCAACACAGGTCTTGGCCTCTCTCTGTCTGACGGCGGTTTTCCCGCCGGTGAGTTCGCAATATCTATCCCCGGCGGCATAAGAAAAGTTTATCCCAAGACTATTAACCAGGCGCGCCTTGTCAGGCAGTTCAGGAAGGATTCCCTTGTGTTCGCCGTGGGCCCTGCTGGAAGCGGAAAGACTTTTCTCGCTGTGGCGGAGAGCCTGAGCCTCCTTCTGAGCCACAAGGTAAGCTCGATTATCCTTACAAGACCGGTTGTGGAGGCCGGAGAGAGCCTGGGGTTCCTGCCAGGCGACCTCCAGGACAAGATTAGTCCTTATCTGAGGCCTCTGTACGACTCAATGAGCTCATGCGTTCAGATGGAGGCGATAAGAAAGCTGCAGGAGAGCGGAGCAATCGAGATCGCGCCGCTTGCGTACATGAGGGGACGCACATTGAGCAATGCGGCTGTAATTCTTGACGAGGCGCAGAACACAACGAGGGAGCAGATGAAAATGTTTCTCACACGCATGGGCGAGAACTCAAAGGTGTTTGTCACCGGAGATGTCACGCAGATAGATCTTCCTAGAAGAATTCCGTCGGGCCTGCTTCAGGCCCTGGAAATTCTTAGGGGTATTGATGGTATAAGCATTGTGGAGCTGGATGAGAATGATGTAGTCCGCTCTGCTCTGGCGAAAAAAATTGTACGGGCTTATGAGAATGTTAAGACAGAATAACAGCGGAAATTTGTTTCTAGGCGGACTTGCAAAGTCAGTCTTTGCATATATCGGGAAGAACTGGGCGGTTCTTCTTGTGTTCCTGCTTTCTTTTATTGCGGGCGCATCAATTATTTATTTTGACGCGAGCACGCAGCAGACAATCGCCTCTTTCTCGGTCGATGAGTATGAGCCGGGAATGATTGCCGACAAGACTATTGTCGCAAGCAAGTCTCTCGCCGCGGATGAGCAGTTCCCTATCGCGATTGAGGAGGGAGAGAAGATTATCCGCAAGGGCTTTGCGATTGACGATGAGGCTTATCTCAAGCTGCGCAAGATGGCGGCGTCTCCTTCCTATATTGACTACAGGGCTTTCGCCGACATGGTGCTTTTCCTTATGCTTGTGTCGGCTCTTGCGTTCTTCCTATTCACGCCTGTATGCTTGGGGCGCAAGGCTGAATTCAAGGAGATTGTCCTTGAGTCTGTGCTCTTCCTTATCGTGCTTGGAGCGGCGGCGTTTGGCGACAAGGCGGCTGTGTTCCAGGGGGTATACAGGCTTCCTGTGATAATTCCGTCCGCGCTCTGCGTCGCTCTTGTGACTATTCTCTTCGGGCAGATCTCAGGGCTTTATTTCTCAATACTTATTTCTTTCGGCGTGCTGTGCGCATCGGGCTTTGAGCTTGTTCCGTTCCTGTTCACGCTCGCGTCCTCGCTTTCTGTTGTGCGCATTGTCCGTAACATTGACAGAAGAATCGACATGATTTTCTCATCTATCGGCGAGGCTGTCCTTAATGTTGTGTTCATCACGTTCCTGAAGGTTATCTTCAATGACAACTTCTCCGACTCTCTCTTTGTGATGTGCGGCCTGGCGTTCAACGGCTTTATCTCAGGCATCCTTGCGCTCGGTCTTCTTACTCCTCTTGAGATAATGATGAACACCGCCTCTGTTTTCCGTCTTATGGACTTGAGCGACCAGAATTCCCCTGTGCTCCGCAAGCTCCTCTTGACTGCTAGCGGAACATACCAGCACAGCATAATGGTGAGCCAGCTTGCGGAGAGCGCATGCAAGGAGATTGGCGCGAATTCCCTGCTTGCCCGCGTTGCGGCGCTTTACCATGACATAGGAAAGATGGAGCACCCTGAGTATTTCACAGAGAACAACATTGATACAGAGAACAAGCACACCGACTTGAACCCGTCTCTTTCCGCCGCAATCATAAAGGGCCACCTGAGGCTAAGCGTTGAGAAGGCAAGGCAGATGCATCTTCCTGCCAGCATCATCAGGATTATATCTGAGCATCATGGCAACTCGGTGATTACGTATTTCTATAACAAGGCGAAGGAAGCTGATCCGAATGTGAGCGAGTCGGATTTCCGCTATGACGGGAACTGCCCGACTTCCAAGGAGAGCGCTGTTGTGATGCTTGCCGATGTTGTGGAGGCTGGCTGCAAGTCTCTTGAGAAGCCTACAGCCCAGAGGCTTGAGAAATTCATCCAGACTCTTATAAACTCAAAGATTGAAGCGCATCAGCTTGATGACTGCGCGCTTACGTTCGGTGAGATGACAAAAATCAGGAACACATTTGTCTCTATTCTGGCCGCCTATTACCACGGACGCATAAAGTATCAGAACCAGAAAGACCCTTCATCTCAGGATGACTCTTCGTCTTCCGACCCGTCTATATCTGAGGGAGGAGCTTCCTCTGCGCCGGAGAAATCTCTTGGCGGGGAGAGCGATAGATGAACAGAGTCTTGATTTCTATGCAGGAAGGCCTTGAGGAGCCAGCGTGGCTTGGAAAGGCCGGCGACTTTGAGCAGAAAGTTCTTGATAAGCTTGGCTATGACGGGCAGGAGCTTTCGATTCTGTTCTGCAATGACAGCTTTATTCAGGAGCTTAACAAGAGCTACAGGGGAATTGACGCTCCGACGGACATTCTTTCCTTTGAGAACGGGCTTGTGTACACTGATGACGAGGGAACTGAGTGGCTTTGCGCGGGGGATATAATCATTTCTCTTGACACTCTTTCTGTGAACGCAGGATATTTTGGTGTCTCCAAGAACGAGGAGCTCAAGCGGCTTCTTGTGCACGGAACTCTCCACTTGCACGGCATGGATCACGGGGATGAGCATGTTGAGCGGGGCGTAGAGCCTGAAAGCCCGATGCTCAGGGAGCAGGAGAGAATTTTAAGGGAGATGGATGACTTCGCCCTGCTTTAAGAGGAGAAAACGGGGGACGGAAGATTCTTCTAGCCGCCGCTTAAATTATAAATACAAAAGTATAAGGAAAACCAATGAGCATCTTTAAGATTGGAAAGAGAAAAGAGAACGAGGCGGATGGCCATGACAGTGGCAAGGATGAGAGTGGCAGCCAGGAACGCTCATCTAGCGCGGACAGGCAGAGCTTGATTGAAGAAAAGAAGGACATGATCAAGGGAATCGAGGACTTGTCTGAGACTTCTGTAAAGGAGGTCATGATTCCACGGATTGATGTTGACTTTCTTTCGATTGACACTCCTGAGGAGGAGCTGCTTGCAAAGATAGCGGAGAGCGGACATTCAAGGTTTCCTGTGTACTCCGAGTCAATCGACAATGTTTTAGGAATTCTGTATGTGAAGGATCTGCTTGCTGTCATCTCGCGCAAGGAGGAGATTGACCTTGAGAAGCTTCTCCGCAAGGCTTATTTCGTTCCCGAGTCCAAGAAAATCGACGGGCTTCTCCGCGAGTTCAAGAAGCGGCATCTCCATATCGCGATTGCTGTGGATGAGTACGGCGGTGTGAGCGGAATTGTCTGCATGGAGGACATAATCGAGGAGATTGTCGGCGATATTCAGGATGAATTTGATGACGAGAGAGAGGATATTCTTTCTATCGGCAAGGACATCTGGCTTTGCGATGCGCGTGTCAATCTCGATGACTTGAATGACAACATTGGCTCCTCTTTCCCTACGGAGGACTTTGACACCTTGGGCGGCTTCGTGCTGGACTTGTTTGCCCGCATTCCTGTTAAGTATGAGAAGATAACATGGAAAAACTACGAGTTTATCGTCCAGGACATGGAAGGACACCGTGTGAATCTTATAAAAGTTATAAAAAAGCCAGAGGCGGATGAGAAATCAGAGAAAAAAGACAAGGGCAAGGAATAGCAGTCATAAGCGCTATCGGGTTTTAAGGGCAGGTAAAGAGATGAGTATCAGGACTTTTGCAGTATCAATGCTGTTTTTTCTAGGCTGCGGGCTTTTTGCGCAGAGCTCGGCGCCGAAAGCCTTGGAGCATTATGACAAGGGGCTTGCATTGCAGTCTGACGAGAAATGGTATGAGGCCGGAGAGGAATTCCTTGAGGCTGTCAACTATAATCCTGCCTTTGGAGACGCATGGTTTCATCTTGCAAGATGCGCTTACGAGATAAATGACTTTAACCTTTGCATGTCATATCTTGACACTGCGGAGAAATACGCAAAGGACCGGACTGATATTCTCAATCTGCGCGGAATGTGTCTTATCTCTCTTGGCCGGCTGGACGAGGCTAAGGAAATATTCGAGGGGATAATAAGCGACTATCCGAACAATATTGAGGCGAGATTCGGCCTTGCTGAGCTGGAGCTTTATAACGGCGGCTTTGACAGCGCGCAGAGTCTTTACACAGAGGCTTTGAAGCGGCAGGGCACAAACAGAAAAGCGCTTCTTTCTCTTGCTGTCCTTGCGGCGGAGACTGGAAAAGACTCTCTGTCGGAGAACTATATCAACCAGGCTCTCCGCTATCATTCCGGCGTTCCTGAGGTCCATTATCTTGCGGCCTATCTGAGCGCGAAGAGGGGCGACTTGAAGACCGCAGAGAGACGCGCAAGAGCCGCTCTTCAGATAAAGCCTGACTTTGACCTCGCATACACAATGCTTTCTTCTGTCCTTTACGCACAGGAGAAATATGACGAGACGATAGATATTTGCGACTATCTTATAAACAAGGATAGAAACGCTGCGGAGGCGTGGTACCTAAAAGGATGGTCGCTTTACCGGCAGAATAAAGGCGAGCAGGCTATTGATACATGGTCCAGCGCGCTTGGAATAGAGCCGCTTGACGAGGTCTTAAGAAGCGCTCTTGAGATTGTTGCGGATGAAATCCTGCCGCTTGAGGACAGCCGCCGTGAGCAGTGGGCGCAATGGCATATACAGAAAGCCCGTGAGCATAGCAAGCTCTTTATGGGCGAGGAGGCGCGCTATGAGTACCAGAGGGCGCTTAGGCTTGACCCTGACAACTTTGCGGCGAGGAGCGAATTCGCGGAGCTTTTGAACAAGATGGGGCTTACGGAGCTTTATTTGAATCAGCTTACATTTATAAAGGACAACAGCAGCGTGGACGAGTCCAGCTTGTCTGATGACGAGCGGTATAAGCATGTGAGAACCAATGACATCATTGAGTCGTATTCCGCGCTCATGAAGTATTCGCTTAGTGCGAAGTGGAATGTTGATCCGTTCTATCTGGACAAGACACGCTGGAACATCGGTATTTACTACACAAAGTCTCCTGTCCAGCTCCTGCACTGTGATGCGGAGGAAGTCGCCGCAGAAATGGCAGAGGAGAGCTTTAAGGGAGTTGCGTCTACCGCTGTGCATGTGGAAAAGAGCCCTGTCTCTAGCTACCGCCAGGCTTTTTCCATGGCGAGGAAATCTGGAGACGATTATTTTGTCCTGATGGAATATGATGAGTCTGAGCGTGAGGTGAGCATTGAGGCGGCTGTCTACAACGGACGCAACGGAACGCAGATTGAGAAAATCAGCCTGTTCAGGACTGGCAATGACAGGTTCTCCTCTGTCCTCCGTTCCTTTAGGCGCAGCATTCTTAATATGCTTCCCGCAAGAGGAAAGATTATAGCTAGAAGCGGGAATTCAATTCTTGTTGACATGGGAAAGACGGAAGGCATTTCAGACGGCGCTGTTCTTGATGTTGTTAAAGCGGGGTATGTGCGCACTGCTGATTCTGGGACTGGTGTTGTCTTTGATGATAAATACTCTCTTGGCCAGATTTTAATATCACAGACTGGCGAGCAGATTGCTGAGGGCGCTCTGACACAGAGAAGCTTCTATGACAGGGTTAATGTAGGAGACGAGGTTCTCTTGAGGTCTGTCCCGGCGGACTCAGCGGCTCAGGCTGTCGCTGATACAAGTCCAGCCGCTGACGAGAATGGAGACGCTATAAGCGCAGACCGGACAGAGAGGCTCACGGCCGAAGACCTTGGCCTTGTAAGGACACCTCTGTTCATTGACTTGATAAGGAAGATTTATTAGGCGCTAGTTATTGCCTGCTCTGCTGCGGCATGGATTTGAGCCTTAGCCCTTTTAATTCTTAGGAATTGTATAAAAGTCAAGGGTTGAATTTATCCATTTCTTTGAAAGGACTGGATAGGCGTCTTCCACAAAGAGAAACATTGTGAGGGCATGGCGGTAATTGCCCAGGTAATAGTGCGACTGTGCAAGATAGAATACCGCGCGGTTCGTTGTATCCTCGCTCCTGTTCACGCTAAGGAACTTCTGCAGCGCAGGAACCGAGTCCTTGTAGTTTCTTTTTACAAAATAATCCCGCAGTATCTCAAAAAGATAGAAATCATCACCGCCCGGCGGAGAGACTAAATCCTCGTCAAAGTAGTGCGGCTCAAGCTTCTCCTTTGGCGGCGCGGTATATCCGGCGGCGAGCTCTCTTCCTGCCTCCATGACTTCTGTCTTAAGCTTGGAAGGCTTCCTGTCAAGATCTTCGATTATGTCAAGATACGGGAGCGGAAGCTCGCGGATAGAGCCCTCTGCATAGACTTTAGGCTCCGCATTCTCAAGCTGCTCCTCGGAGAGCATCTTGTCATTAGCAGGCTTCTCAACTGCGGCTCCCTTTACAGTTGCGTTTATTGACGGAAGCACAATGCTGTAGATAGCTCCGTCCGGCATCCTGGCTAGCGCCGCATAGTAATACTCCTTGTAGGTCGCCACTGTGTCTATGTATGAGGCGGTTCTCGCTGAAAGCTGCGCTTCTGGAGACAGATGCTTTATTGTGCTGGAGGTGATAGGAGCTGTATCCTTGTATATGAGTATTGACTGTGCGCTGAAGTCTCCTGGAATTTTCCAGGTGACCTTGATTTTGTTTGTCGAGACAGGCGTCGCGGAAATCATGTCTACAACTGGCCGTGAGGTTGACTGGGAAAATGCGGGGCAGAATGCCGCGGCAATCA
>CAZURC010000102.1:0-7208 GCA_964623405.1 uncultured Treponema sp. | reverse complement strand
TTTTTCATTTTGAACCTCGATTGTAATATTCAACACAGATAAACACGGATTAAAGCGGATAAACGCAGATGCGGGCTTGTGTTTCTGTGGATATTTTTTATTCTAGTGTTTTTTTTAGTGATCAACAATAATTGCCTACTGCTCTATTTTACGCACAGCCTCGCGCACCAGGGAGCTTGCTCCCTTCTTCATGACAAGGAGCTTGCCGTTCTTCTCCACGACTATAAGACCGCTCACACCGCACAGGCTTACAGGAATATCGCTGTAGACAAAATTGTCTGAGCATTCAACCTGCACAACCCTGTTGTTGGCCGGATTTGTGCAAAGCTCGCTGAATGTGTCCCAGCTTCCCACGTCTGTCCAAGTAAAAGTTGCTCTTACCGCCGCAGTGTTCCTTGATTTTTCAGCGATTGACTTGTCCACCGCAATTGAAGGGACACTCTGATACGCGGCATCAAGCTCCGGCCAGCTGTCTACAGCATAGACACCGTCTATCTGCCTTAGGGACGGAGACGGGCCTTGCTCTACACTTCTGAACGCGGCGGAAACTTTCGGCGTGCATGACCTCATCTCATCAAGGAACATATTTCCCTCAAAGGCAAACATTCCCGAATTCCAAAAATACCTACCCGACGCAAGATACTCCTCGGCCGTCTTCTTGTCCGGCTTCTCCTTGAAATTCTCTATCTTGAACGTATGCCCCTCACCTGTAAGATCCTCGCCTGCCTTTATATATCCGTAGCCGGTGCTCGCCTCTGTGGGGGCAATTGAAAAACACACGAATTTTCCGTCCTGCGCCGCAGACGCGGCATTCTTGCAGTCCCTGACAAACTGCTCTACAGGCTTTATCACATGGTCGCTTGTCAGGACAAGGAAAACATGCCCAGTGTCCTTATCAAGCTTCTGAACAAGCTCAACCCCGCTCATTATCGCCGCGCTTGTGTGCTTAGGAGAAGGCTCCGCAAGAACTATTGTGTCGCCTAAAAGCTTCTTTGCCTCTGCGTCATCGGAGCGCTTTGCAAGAGCCTTTACCTGCCTTGCGCATTCAGCTTCAATATCACGTCTAGTGACAATAACAATTCTTCCTGGCAGCTTTAAGGCAAGCGCACGGATAAGGCTGTCCTGCAAAAACGATATGTTGTCGTTAAGCGCCATGAACTGCTTTGGATGGCTTGGGCTTGATGCAGGCCACAGCCTCTCCCCGAATCCGCCCGCCATGACAATAACATCTGTAATCATTTTTTTAATATTTCCTATTTTTCAAGCAAGTCAATGCGCCGTTGGTGGCGGCCGCCTTCAAATTCTGTCTCCAGGAACTTATCCGCAATCGTTTCCGCCATCTCGTATGCGATTATTCTTGCGCCCATGCAAAGCACATTCGCATTGTTGTGTCTCCTGGTAAATTCCGCCATTACAAGGTCTGTGCATAAAGCCGCGCGGATACCCTTGTGCTTGTTCGCCGCCATGCTCATTCCGATTCCTGTTCCGCAGATAAGGATGCCAGAAAAAGCCTTTCCGCTCGCAATATCATCACAGACCTTGCCGGCAAAGACTGGATAGTCAACACTGTCCGCGCTGTCTGTTCCCTCATTGATTACATTAAAGCCCTTGGACTTGAGGTGCTCAATAAGACGCGCCTTGTAAAGATAGCCGGCGTGATCTGCGCCGACAGCGATTGTCTTGTTCTCCATAAATAATTTTATACCACAAAAAACGTGTTTCTGCTAGGCATGATATGCACCTTGCAACAGCTGTAGAAATCTTCTATTATCTTCTCACCAATGCGAAACAAACTCTTATTTTCATTGCTTTTCATCTTTTTATATTTCTCTATTGCCGCACAGGAAGCCCTGAAGTCAACAGAGGAAGAATACTACGATTTCTTAAGCCTCACCGGAGCCGCAGAACGTCCAGTATTGAACTACCGCACACTAAGCGACAGCGAATGGACAATAACAGACGAGGAGCAGAATATCTGGAGAGGAAACAATCTCGGGAAAAAGCGCATTCTTTTTAATTCAGACTCAAGAATCGAAAACTGGTTCACAAGAGGAATTGACAAGAGCATCAAGCTGAAAATCTACGGCCCTGAATGGTTCAGCTCATACAACACAGCCGCCCCATACGGGCAGAACGACGGCGCGCTCTGGCAAGGAAAGGGCTACAACACAAGCCTTACGGCAGGAGCACGGCTTGAAGGCTATGGCTTTGAGCTTACAGTAAAGCCGCAGGTGAGTTTTAGCGAGAACTTAGATTATGACTATATGCCCGGTGTTTACGGAAGCGAATATTCTTATTTTTGGAAAGGGAACATCGACTTAGTCCAGCGCTACGGAGACTCTTCATTCTGGCAGTATGACTGGGGCGATACAGAAGCGCGCTGGAGCTGGCATACTTTTACCGCAGGATTTGGATTTCAGTCGCCGTGGCTCGGCCCCGCCTGGCTTAACCCGATGCTTGGAAGCAACAACGCAGGAACTTACCCAAAAATTGACATAGGATTGAGGAAAACAAAGGTCTATATGCCGTGGACTGGATGGTATCTTGGAGAAATAGAGGGACGTACCTGGGCAGGAATACTCACAGAGTCCGACTATTTTGACAATGACAGCTCAAACGACCACAGACAGCTTACAGGAGCGTCTGTCGCCTACTCGCCATCTCTCCTGCCGGAGCTTACTTTCTCCATCAACAAGATTTCCCTTGCCCGCTGGGATCAAAAATCAGCAAAATACCTGAATCCTTTTTATAAATCGAACAAGATTGAGGACATGAAATGCTCGTTCGGGGCAGACTTGCTTTTTCCAAGTGTGGGATTTGAAGTATATGGGGAACTAGGCATTGATGACCACAACAGCCGAGGTTTTTCAAATCCTTTCCACACTGCAATATTTACTGTAGGAGCAAAGAAAGAACTGTCTGTACTGGATAATATCAGCTTTATAAAAAGGAACAAAATCAGAACTGAGCTTATATTTGAATTCAACAACTTTGAGATGTCGCAGGACTTCCAATTGCAGTGGCACTATATGGGCTTCTATGCCCACCACCTTATTGCTCAAGGCTATACACAAAGAGGACAGATTCTAGGAGCCGGGAGCGGATACTTTGGAACAAGCATCTTTCTTGCGCTCAGGACATTCTTCCCGAGAGGAAACGCGTCAATATTTATTCACTATGACCGTCCTGACTCAAACTATCTGAACAACAAAGGACTTGACACAAAAGCAAGCGACTGGGAATACGAGGAGAATCATCAGTATTCTGACTGGGGTAGATACAAGGCCTCGCGACGTTACGGACTTAATGTGAGCTATTTTGTGACAAAATCGCTGATGCTTGGCGGAGAACTGAGCACAGCATGGGTCACAAAGCCGCACTACAAGAAAGAAGACCACTCTTATAGAAACAGCTATATTGCCTTTACTGCAAAATATAGCTTGTGACGGTATTATTTTTTTTGCTCTGTTTGACATTCTATTTGTAGAATTGAGTCTAAACATATCACCGTGGGTACAAGTTTCTACCACAGAAAAGCATACCTCTTATTAGCTAAAAATACCACCGCTTTGTAACTAATAAGTATATCACTGAGTAAATAATCATTGATTTGCTCAGTAGCTAGCAACTATATAGCTTAGTAATTTAGTAATCACACAGCTTATTAGACTAATAATCAGTTCACTTAGTAACATAGTAAGCAACAAATGATACGGAGAGTTACGCACTGTTCAACGGAAGCAAAAAAAGGATGATACCAGGAATAAGAGCAGAACAATACCTGAAAGAACTAGGAACGGAAACTATGCTATACGCAGAGTGTAAATTACTATGCACCAAGAAGCAAACAATCAAGGACACATGCTCTATACATTGTCTTGTCTTTATGGCTCTGTTTGACATTTCAAATGAAAAAAATCCGTCATTCCGAACTCTTGCCTGTCCTGTCTGTCCGACAGGCAGACGGCAGACAGGTTGATTCGAAATCTATAATACAAAAAGGAATTCCTTTTACAGATGCTGTGCGACTTTTATTCATTTCGTTTCTCCGTTCTTTTCTAAAATCCAGCTCACAACACGCTTGCCTGCTTGTCCGTCCTCATAGCTTCCTATTTTTTCCTTAAAATCTGAAACGTTTTTAGTGTAAGAGTTATAGTCAAATTCCAAGATATTTTTCTCAAGCTCTCCTATGTTTCTTGCTATAGGAAAAGGCGTCTCCTTCAAATCTATTAAAAAGCCCCTCTCCTTTTCATAGTCTTCAAAATCTTTTGCATATATGAATGCAGGACGGTCGGTAAGCATAAAGTCGTAAACTATAGATGAATAATCTGTTATAAGAACATCAGTTGCGCATAAAAGCTCCTGCACATCATCATACCGGGAGAAATTCTTTACAAAAGAAGGAAGATTCTTTACATCAAACCTTCTGATATTCGGATGAAGTCTAAGTATAATAACCCATTCGCCGGAAAATTTACTTTTCAGCGCATTTGCAACACGGACATAATCAAAACCGTACTGCTCTGTTGAGCTTGAATTGCGGAATGTCGGAGCATAAAGGCAGAGTTTTTTATCCTCAAATCCCAGCCTGCTTTTTATTTCCGAAGCCTTTTTTTTGTCAAAGAGAATATCAGAACGCGGACAGCCTGATTTTAAAATCTCGCCGTCATACCAGAAAGCATTTTTGTGAAAATTATACATCTGCTCGCTTCCACAAGTAATCAAATCAATTTGCCTTGAATCTTTTTTTGCAGCCTTTATATAAGATTTCGAAAGCACGCTTTCTGAATCTTTCTCAGACTTCTTTGTTCCAATTGAAGCATGCCAAGTCTGAATGTAGAATTGATTTTTTCTTTTATGAATGTGGACGCGAAGACGGCAGTCGGCAATCCAGACCTTGGAACTCGCAAGCGCCATCAAGTACTTAAAAGAATTGACCGGAACTGTTTTCACAAACGTCGGGAAATCTGATGGAGCGCACCTTTGCCTGTTGTATGCAAAAATGAGCTCATATTCGGACTTGAGAGCTTGCAGTTTTAAGGCGATATATTTGGGGTTTCCACCAAATCCAGCACCATTAAAATCATCAAATAAAATTCTTTTTTCATGTATTCTCACAAAAGGTATAAGTAAATTAAATGTTTTATAGAACTTCCATGCAAAGAATATGTGGTTTAGAAAGTGGGTGAAAAACTTGCCTTCCTTTAAATATTTGTATGCTTTTCGTGTAAATTCCATTTTTTCTTCCTTACCATTGTTTATTTTATTTCAAGGCATCAATTGTTCTTTTAATTCCTTCCTCAATTCCAACTTTTGCGTGCCAGCCAAGCGATTCTAATTTTTCTGTTGAGAATACAGCCTTTGTAATCGGAGTTGTGTTTCCGCCGGTTCCGTCAGATGGAATGTCGAACACGACTTTTCTTCCAGCTTCTTTTGCGACAATCTCTGCAAGCTCTCGGATGGTCAAGTTTGATTCAGAGTTTGCAATGTTGTATGCCTCGCAGTTTTCACCTCTTAAAAGTATGCAAATCAAAGCCTCTGCACAGTCATCAACGTAAATCCAGGAGCGGAACTGCCCGCCTTTGCTTTTTAAGACAATATCCTCGCCGTTCAGCGCATTGCGGATAAACTCGGCATAAACACGGTTGTCGCTTTCAGTAAAATTCGGTCCGTAAACGTGGCAAGGGCGCGCACTTGAAACTTCAATTCCGTATTCTTTCGCATAGCTCACACACAAAGTCTCGCTTGCACGTTTCGCAATCGGATAGCATGAACGCGGATTCAGGGGATTCACATAGCCAGAATAATCTTCCGTGAAAACTCTTCCGTCACCTTCTCCGTAGACCTCGCCAGATGAAACGTAGACGAACTTTTTTATATTATGCTTTTTCCCATAATCAAGAAGATTCTTAACTCCAAGAATATTTGATTCCATAACCTCAACAGGCTTTGTTGCGTATAAAGCCGGAGATGATGCGCCCGAAGAATCAACAACAAAGTCAATGTCAATGTCAATGTCAAAATCAAATGGCTTTGTGACATCAAACTGCAAAAAATGAAAATGAGAATTGTTCCTGTATTTTGAATAAAGTTTTTCCGCGCGGTTGACATTTCTGCCTGCGGCGTAGACTTGCAAATCTGTTTTCTCAAAGGACATGAGAAGATTCACGAAAGCACTGCCGATAAGTCCGGTCGCACCGGTTACGAGAATTGATTTATTTTCCAGTTTTGAAATAGATTCCGAAATAAATTTGGAATGACAAGTCTGAACTTCTGAATGACAATTTTTCATCACTTTAGCCATCCGTCCTTTTCTGTATGTTTTAGCGCTTTGAACAATTCTATGTCCTCTGTTTGCGTCAGTTTAAGTCCGTTCTTTTCAGAACCTTTAACCAAGTGCTGACCACGCTCACCTAGTTCTGCAAATAACATGCATGGGGCAACAGTGTTCTTTATGTTTTTTGAATCCGCCGTTTTGTATGCATCTATCAAAGTTTTAAAATGATATGTGTGAGGAGTCTGCGTTCTTACAAGGAATTCTCGCGGAATGTCAATTTTTTCAACACAATCATTCTCTTTTTTCATAATAGCTTCTTTGCAGACAAGACCTGTGACCGCATAGCCAAACTTCTTACAAGTGGCTATGTTTTCGGATATTATCCTTTCAGAAATCAGGGGTCGCACTCCGTCATGCACAAGAATTATGTCTTCGTCCTTGCATCCATTTTCAAAAAGACCTTTTATTCCGTTTTCAATTGACGCTTGATTAGTCTCTCCGCCTTTGAAAATCCATTTGAGTTTTGTGATATTGAACTGGTTTGCATAGGACTGAAGGACAACTTCCCATCCTTCAAGACACACGACAGCAATAAAATCAATCTCTGGATGCGACTGAAACGCTTTGAGTGTGTAGATGATTACTGGAATGTTGTCTATTGGCATAAACTGCTTAGGTATGTCCTGTCCCATTCTGTTTCCAACTCCACCAGCGGTGATTAGTGCAATGTTCATTTATTCACTCCTAGTTTTTATATTTTTTCATTTGTTTTTCCTAAGCATTTCAATTTCTCAAAAAAAACTTCTTTTTTCATCCATGTTTTCTGTAGTTTTTCAAATTTCCATGCAATATAAAATACGGAGGTCTTTATGAAAAACAAAAATGAACTTGCACCACAAGAAAAGCAGAACCGCACTTACAAAGACTCTTT
>CAZURC010000101.1:0-7296 GCA_964623405.1 uncultured Treponema sp. | reverse complement strand
GCCTCCGGAACATCAGCGGAAGCAGCAACTGCTTTCTTTGATTTTGTGCCTCGCCGCAAACGCTTGAAGAAGTTTATGATTCCCTTGATGCTAAACTCGCTCTCGCCCATAATTCCTTTCTGATAGAAAAGAACAACAGCCATAATCGCGACCGAGAACACGACTTTGCGGAATCCAGGACGGAGAAGCGGAACCGTGAATGTTCCAATCTGAATTGTCCTGTCCAAAAAGCGGAGCCACCACTCGCTGCACGCGATAAACAAAAACGAGGCAATGCAGCTTCCGGTGACGCTTCCCATTCCGCCGATTACCACAATCAAAAGGATTTCGTAAGTCATCGCGCTCTTGAACTGGCTCGCCTGGATTGTCGTCTGGAACATCGCCAAAAGCGCGCCTGAAATCCCCGCGAAGAACGAGCTTATCACAAACGAAAGCTGCTTTGTGCGCGCAAGGTTGATTCCCATCGCCTCCGCCGCGACCTCGTCGTCACGGACAGCCTTGAACGCGCGCCCGTAAGTCGAGTTGATTAAAAGCACGATAAGCGCGATGCAGATTCCTGAGACCGCGAAATAAAAAATGCAGCTCTGGAAAACCGGATATTTGCGCAAGAGATTTGAGCCGTTCGTGACAGCGCCAATCTTGTCCCACTGGAAAATCGCGCGGATAATCTCGGCGAAACCAAGAGTCGCAATCGCAAGGTAGTCTGACTTTAATTTTAGAACCGGAAGACCGATTAAGAACGCAAACAATGCCGCGACAAGCCCCGCGAGAATCAGCGCAACAAAAACAGGAAGCGTAAAGTGAATGATTCCGCCGTTGAAATACTGGTAAACCTGCGCCCTCGCCTCGACCGGAATTGTGAAGATACCGTAAGTGTACGCGCCCAAAAGCATGAATCCCGCCTGCCCCAGGCTGAAAAGCCCCGTGAAGCCGTTGAGCAAATTCATGCTGACTGCGACAAGCGAGTAAATCGCGCCTTTTTTCAGCACCGTGAACAAAATCGAAGTGCGCGGCAAAATCGCCTCAAGAACCACAAGCGCAACAAAAAGAAGCGCAAGCAGCACAAAACTGATTATTAAATCTTTGCGTTTTCGTTTATTAAATAATTCGTTTTCCATCTATGTTTTCCTTTTGCAAAATCACTCAATAATTAGCAAACGCGTTAGGGATTGGAGCGGCGCGAAGCGTTCTAAAATGGCAACGGCTCGTCATTGCTGACAAAGCAGCAGGTCATTCCGAGCTTGTCTCGGAATCTACAACAATCATTGAAGCAGATGCTGAAACAAGTTCAGCATGACATGCCGTTTTAGAATGAAGCGCGGTTAGCGCGGAATTGCGGATAGCCCGCCCCGAAGGGGAACGCCCAAAAATTCTTCCTGCTCCGCTTTCACAACTAACCACTGCCCACTAGCCACTAATAACTAAACTTTGTCCGTCTGCTTTTCGCCGAAGAGTCCGGTCGGCATGAACATCAAAACGACAATCAAAAGCACGAACGTGAACGCGTCGCTGAACGTTGTCCAGCCGATTCCCTTGATGATGTTCTCGCAGATTCCGATTATGAACGCGCCGATTACCGCTCCCGGAATTGAGCCGATTCCGCCGAAAACCGCCGCGACGAACGCTTTTAAGCCAGGCATTCCGCCGACTGTCGGAGTTACGCCCGGATAGTTCGAGAAGAAGAGAATCGAGCCGACCGCCGCCAGAAACGAGCCGATTACAAAAGTCATGCTGATTACGTTGTCTATTTTTATTCCCATAAGCTGCGCCGTCTCAAAGTCCTTGGAAACCGCGCGCATTGCCATGCCTATTTTCGTTTTTTTGATAAGAAGAACCAAAGCCACCACGAGAAGAATTGTCAGAACCGGAGTTATGACCGTGACTCGCTTTGTGATTGCGCCTGCGATTGTGATTGAGTCTGAAATCCACGGAATTGTCGGATATTTTTTGAGCAAGCCGCCAGTGATGTAAAGCGCGACATTCTCAAGAAGGTACGACATTCCAATCGCGGAAATCATAATCGACATTCTCGGAGCCGCTCTAAGCGGTTTGTATGCGACACGCTCGACTGCAAATCCAAGAAGCGAAGTGAGGATTATTGTGAGCGGAATTGAAATCCAGAGCGGCATAACCGTGTAGCAGTAAATCATAATGAGACCCGCCGCCATAAACACGTCGCCGTGAGCAAAATTGATAAGTCTTAGGATGCCGTAAACCATCGTGTAGCCAATCGCTATTAAAGCGTACTGACCGCCGGTAGAAATTCCGGCAAGAAGATACGGCAGATTGCTTTGTATAAAATTCATTGTATATATGACAATAATTAAAATCAAAGCGTCATGTTGAGCGAAGCGAAACATCTATAAAAGATTCTTCGCTTACGCTCAGAATGACGCGCAAATTAACCACTGATAACTGTCAATTATCCATTGTCAATTGTCAATTATCTAACCGACTGCTGGGCAACGAAGTCCCACTTGCCAGTCTCTGTGTTCGCCTTCTTGATGTAAGCCACGTCGCGCACAGCGTCTCCAGTCGAGTCAAACGCGATGTTTCCAGTGACTCCCTTGTATGTTACAGAAGGAAGAACTTTCAAGACATCCTCAGGTTTTGTGCTGCCAGCCTTTTTCAAAGCTTCCAACGCTGTGTAGTAGCCGTCGAATCCCATTGCTGAGACAGCCGCGATCTCGTCGTCGCCGCCGTTGTTTGTCTTTGCTGTCGCGTTTGTGTTGATGTAGTTCTTGAATCCGTTTACAAAGTCAACAACCTGGCTGTCTGTAGAGCCTTCGACAAAGAACGTTGTGACGTACAGGTTGATGTTTGTTCCTTTCGCAGAAGCGAGGACAACGTTCGAGTCCCAAGTGTCGCCTGCGAGAAGCGGAATTGAAAGCCCCTGAGTGTTCGCCTGCTCGATGATGAGAGCGGCAGCTTCGATAGAAGTCGGGCTGAACATTACGTCCGCGCCTGAGTTCTTAGCATTAGCAACATAAGCTGAAAAGTCGCTTGTTCCGTCCGGGAAAGTCTCGTAAGTCACATCGATTCCAAGCTTTTTCGCAGCCTCGATAAAGTAGTTGCAAAGTCCGACTGAATAGTCATCTCCGAGTTTTGCAAGAGCGTACGCTTTTTTCGCGTTGAACACGTCTTTCGCCAAATATGCGTGGACTGAGCCTTGGAAAGGATCCAAGAAGCAGATTCTAAAATAATGGCTGTTTCCAGCAGTTACCTGAGGGTTTGTGCAAGTGAGTCCGATTGCAGGAACGCCGGCAGAAGCGAATGTGTCGCTCGCCGCGATTGAAACGCCAGAGCCGTAAGAGCCGAGAACAACTGAAACGCCTTTTGAGATAAGCTCGCTCGCGGCAGAGACAGCCTTGTCGTTTGATGACTCGTTGTCAACAATCTCAAGCTGGACTTTGTACTCAGTTCCGCCGATGTTCACGGTCGGAGTGATGCTGTTCGCATACTGAACGCCCAAAGTCTCCTGTTTTCCGCCCGCTCCGTTGTCGCCAGAAGCCGGCTCATAAACGCCGATTTTTACTGTCGGAGTCTTGTCTCCGCAGCTCATCAAGAATGCAGCCGACATTACACATGCGGCAGCCGCAAGAATTGATTTTTTCATTTTTCCTATTACCTCACATAAAAAAATGACTTATTCATTAAACCTGCTCGCAAACATCAGCTTTGAGAACAAGTTACTTTGATTATACAACCCTTTTAAGCTCAGTTCAATTTTAAAAACAAAAAGCCCGCACTTTTTTTAAGAATGCGGGCTCCATTGCCAAAAAAAATCATACTGACTTTAAAGAATCGCAGTTAGTATTAAGTCTATAATAGCAAAAGGAATAAGATGGCGCAAGATTGCCCTGAAAAAATGTTGACAGCTTAGATGTAATTGATTATATTACAAATATTACAGGGAGAAGAGATGCGTCATGAAAACAGAAACAGAAAAGAATGAAGTCCTAAAGCGCCAGCTTGCAACAGCTGATGCAATCATAATTGGAGCCGGAAGCGGACTTTCAACTGCGGCTGGCTATGTCTACACAGGCGAGAGATTCCGAAAATACTTTGGAGATTTTGAGAAGAAATATGGATTCCATGACATGTACTCAGGCGGATTTTATCCTTATGATTCGCTTGAGGAATTCTGGGGGTTTTGGTGCCGCTACATCTGGATCAACCGCTATGCTCCGATTCCGAGCGATTTATATAGAAGACTTTTTAATCTTGTAAAAGACAAGGATTATTTTGTTCTGACTACGAACGTTGACCATTGCTTCCAGCGCTCTGAATTCGACAAGTCAAGGCTATTCTATACACAGGGCGACTACGGTCTTTTCCAGTCAAGCGCGCCGAGCGGAAAATCAGCGGGGGAAACCTATGACAACTTTGAAATTGTAAAAGAGATGGTTTTGTCAGAAGGATTTGAGATTGATGAAAATGGTGAACTGGTTGTGCCGGAATATGTTGCGGTTGAGAAAAATCGTCATGCTGAACTCGTTTCAGCATCTGTAAAAGAGATTACGAATCTAAGTGCGGGCGACAACGATTGCCCGCGAGTTCGGAATGACCGCAAAATCAAAATGTCAATTCCATCTGAGCTTGTGCCCTACTGTCCAGACGATGGAAAGCCGATGACGACAAACTTGCGAAGCGATGATTTATTCGTGGAGGATTCAGGCTGGCACAAGGCATCCCGTAAGTATTCGGACTTTTTAGAAGAACACAAGGATGCGCATATTTTATACCTTGAGCTAGGGGTTGGAATGAACACACCGGGAATCATAAAGTATCCCTTCTGGCGTCTTACAATGGAAAATAAGAATGCGTTTTATGCTTGCATAAACAAGGGCGAGTCCTATGCGCCTAGGGAAATTGCAGAAAGAAGCATCTGCATCGACGAGGGAATAAAGGAGATGCTGGACAGCATAGAATAGAGAATGGACACACTTACAGCAAAGCAACGCAGCATGAACATGTCAAAAATCCACAGCAAGGACACAAAGCCAGAAATATGTCTTCGAAGCGCGCTTTTTAAGGCTGGATTTAGATTCAGGAAGAATGACAGACGGTATCTTGGAACGCCGGATATTCTTCTTCCGCATTACAAGGCTGTGATTTTTATAAACGGCTGTTTCTGGCACGGACACAAGGGCTGCAAGCTGTTCCGGCTGCCAAAGACAAATATAGATTACTGGAAAGAGAAAATTAAGAAAAATGAGGAGCGCGACAAAAGAATAGCGCAAGCATACCTTAACGACGGCTATCGTGTCGCTGTCGTCTGGGAATGTTCAATCACAGGAAAAGACAGACACAAAAAGCTTTGCGGAACAACAGAAGCAATCTCAGAGTGGCTGGAAGAAGGACTCGCAGAGAACTACAGGGAGTTCTGAGGCCTGGGATAGCAAAATTTTCAGCATAACCTACAGCAAAGAATGTATAGGAAAGGAAGAAAAATGACAAATCAATCACAAATTGAAAAACTTAAGTTTTTAATCGGCTGCCTCAAAAACGAAATGGCAGGATACAAGGACTATGCCCTGCCAGATGATGAAACAGGCTTGTTCAATCTTTACCGCGCGCTTTGCAATATCCGCGAGCCAAAGCCGGACGCAGAGACGATGCACACTTTGCCGGAAGATTTTTATAAAGTTGAATCGGAAGTTTTGCGGGAAATCACATGCGAAAAAGGAGTCACAGATTCAGCGGCAATTCCGCCAAGCGTACTTGACTCAAGGCTTTCTCTCTGGCAAGGCGACATCACGACATTAAAAACCGATGCAATCGTAAACGCCGCAAATTCACAGATGCTCGGCTGCTTTTCTCCGCTCCACGCATGCATCGACAACTGCATCCACACAATGGCGGGCGTTGAGCTGCGTGAAAAATGCTACGAAATCATGAAAGCCCAGGGAAATGAAGAAGAAACCGGAAGAGCGAAAATCACTCCAGGCTACAACTTGCCCGCAAAATTCGTGATTCACACAGTCGGTCCGATTGTCGGAGGCTTTCTGACCGAGCGCGAAAAGCTTCTGCTCGCGTCAAGCTACAATTCAGTTTTGAACCTGGCGAGCGAAAACAATTTGGCTTGTGTCGCGTTCTGCTGTATTTCGACCGGCGTTTTCCATTTCCCGCCTGAAAGAGCGGCGAGAATCGCAGTTGAAACGACGCAAATATGGCTGGACGAACACAAATCTTCTTCTATTAAGAAAGTTGTCTTCAACGTTTTTAAGGACAGCGACAAGGAAATTTACGAGAAGATTCTAAGCAGGGCGTAAAAAATGCCCGCAAGAAAAGACTCTTGCGGGCTAAACTGCGCTTTCAGGCGATATGGATTACTATTTTGCGCAGCAAGGGCGCTTCCGATCCATCATTTCTATGCACTTGTCACCAAGATTATCCAGACCAACTGCAAGAACAGAGAACAGAACAGACTGGGCTAGAATCAAAACTGCGCAAATAATTCCAAATAACATAACATACCTCTTACTAAGAAAATCATTGCCGTGCTTAAACTAATTTTGCTGAAAAACATGCACGGCACTTTCTATTAAAACTTCAAAACATTATCTAAAGAAGATAATGCAACCGACCGTCAAGACCAAAAAGATGACGATAAGCACAATAATGCCTGTCATAAAAATCCTCTTTGAGAAAGCGAAATTTGTATTGATAAAAAACTGAGGGAACGTTCCTGTCAGATGACGGTTTGAAGAAAAAGAATAGTCTTAATTGACTTAGGGATAAGAAGAACCCTAAATGCGCTTTGTAAAATATCTGATAAAAAAGGAAGATTTACAGGAGAAACACTGGACTGTCCAAATAAAAAGCCGCAATGAAACTGGCCCTGGGTGTCAGATTTCTTGTCCGAGCGGGAAAGCGTACGCTCTGCAAGCCCGGACATATCCGCTTTCTTCAAAGAAACAGAAATAAATTCCTTTGATGAAGAATGGATTTCAATGATTTTTAATTCATCAGAAGAAGAAAAAACCGCCTTCTGCGCGCCAAACCCCGCATAAGAAGAGAACAAAGCGAGAAATGAAAAAATGACGTACAGAAAACGGCTTTTCATAAAATAATTACAGATTTTTGCGGCGGTTGAGCTTGTCGAAACCCGGTAAACAGGTCATTTCGACAGGCTCAATGACCGCTTGCGTTAGCGTAGTCCGCCATAAAATCGAAGCGATCGAGTTTGCTTTGCAAACTCGCCAAGCAACTTATGGCGAGATGGAGCGTTAGCGTAATCCGCCATAAAATCGAAGCGATCGAGTTTGCTTTGCAAACTCGCCAAGCAACTTA
>CAZURC010000100.1:0-7386 GCA_964623405.1 uncultured Treponema sp. | reverse complement strand
GACCCGCGACATCCACCTTGGCAAGGTGGCGCTCTACCACTGAGCTATTTCCGCAGAACGTAAAACGTAGCTAAAATAATAATTTATGCTAATTATAAAGTCAAGATGGTTTCTTACGATTTCCAGAAAAACCGAAGTCTTTTCCATGTCGTTCAATGAGCTGTCTAAGAGCTATTGCCATGCTGAACACTGTCTTGTCAGGCAGGAGTTTTAGCATGGCATTGAATTTCTAACCTATTAGGCGGCTCCTTGAGCCGATAGAGCCCTTTTGCGCAGATTTGTTTTATCCCGCGGCGCCGAAAATCATGTTGGGAATAAACAGGACAAGCTTAGGACAGAATACAAGGATTGCCAGCTCTAAAAGAATAGCAAAGAGAAAAGGAAGGCTCTCTTTTGTATATTCCTCTGGAGGACATCCTATTATGCCGCAGACAGTGTACAGCGCAGAGCCGATTGGCGGAGTCATTACCCCTAGAGTCACGATTGTCGCCATGAGAACGCCAAAGTGGACTGGATCCATTCCAACGCTTGTCACCATAGGAAGAAAAATCGGCGTAAGAAGCAGGAAGTTGACGTTGCTGTCAACAAACATGCCGGATATAAACAGGAATCCCAGCATAATGAGTGTCAGGAGCTGAGGATTGTCGGTTATTCCGAAGATAAAGCTGCTCAATACCGCAGGGAGCTTTACCCATGTGATTGCGTAGCTGAACGGACCCGACATCGCAATGATAAGCATGATTGCGCCTGTATCTTTTAGGGTTGTAATAAGCGCCTCAATAAAGTTTTCCTTCGTGAGCTTCTTGTAAACGAATTTTCCGACAATCAGAGCGTAAACAACTGCGAACGCTCCGGATTCAGAAGGGGTGAACACGCCGAACCGTATTCCTACAATAAGAATGATTGGAAACAGCAGAGCCCATATTGATACTTTCAGGTTCTCAAAAAGCTCCTTGAAAGTGAATTTAGGGGCATCTACGCTAGGCGGATCGAATTTCCTGATACGGCTCGTAATTGTTGTTGTCGCCATCAGGAACACCATCATCAAGATGCCTGGAATGATTCCTGCCGCAAAAAGACGGCCGATAGAAACTTCGCCTACAAATCCGAAGATTATAAGGCCAAGGCTCGGAGGAATTGTCGCCGTTATGAGAGCTGTAAGGCAGTTGACAGCGCAGATATATCCTTTTGTATAGCCTCGCCTCTGCATCTCGGGAGCAAGAATGCGGGTTTCCATGGCGGCGTCGGCAGTCGCGGAGCCTGAGACTCCTCCCATCAAGGTAGACATTACAACTGAAATCTGCGCGGTGCCTCCATACATACGCCTTGTAATCAAACGGGCAAGGCTCAGGAGCTGCTCTGTGATTCCAGAGACGTTCATCAAATTGCCGGCGAATATAAAGAATGGAACGGCAAGGAATGCGAACGACTGGCTTTGAAGCACAACTGACTGCACGGCGGCTTCAAAAGGCAGACCAGGCTGGCTTAGAAAGTATGCAAAGCCTGCTATTCCTATTACAAACGCGATGGGCATCCCCATCAGCAAGAAAACTACAAAACACAAAAGAAGCAGAGTCATATTTATCCCCTATTTAATCGCCGTGGACGGCGAAACAGAAAGCACGCGGCGTTTCCTGTGTATTATTCAGGCTTTTCAGCATCTTTTTCGCTGAAGTGCTGTATTCCGGCTTTGATTTTTCCAACTGTCGAAATTGACATTGAGAACGTTGCAACAACAAGGCTCAGATGTACTACAGAGTATGGAATTGGCATCGACTGATAGGTCCGGAGCCGCTCTGTCCATGCCAGCTTTATTCCATATATACAGATAATTATGGTAACGCAGAGAATGATTGCGTATACAAGAAGAAGCACAAATTTCTGTATTCTCTTAGGAAAATAGCGTGTTACAAGGTCAATTCCGATAAGCTGTCCGCTGCGCCAGGCAATATCCGCTCCGAGGAAGGAAGTCCATGCGAGCAAAAGCATAGACAGGTCAATGTTCCATGAGACAGACAGCCTAAAGAAGCGGAGAATTGCAGAGGAAAACACTAGGGCAACGAGAAGAATAAAGCCCGCGCAGCAAGCCGCGACTTCCACCTTGCAAAAGTATTCATAAATTTTTTTCATATTAGCCCCTCAGCATTATGATTTACAAAGCTATTCCGCGAGTTCCCTTAAAAGACGGTCTCTTAAGCCTGCGGAGAACCCTAGGTCATTGTTTGTGTAAAGGGGAGCAAGTGCTCTTTCGAATTCGCTTATATCTACGTCCGTGATTGTGACACCGTTTCTTCTCATGTTGTCATAGAAAGCGTCCTCCTCGCTGCGGATAATCTCGCCATATTCAACAGCGGCCTCACGCATGGTTCTTGTAAACAGGTCCCGGTCTTCCTGGCTCATGCTGTTATAGAAAGCTGAGGAGCAAACGAAAGATGACTGCAGCATGTAGTGCTTTGTCATTGCAAGATTCTTCGCAACCTCATACAGCCGTGCCCCGTCAGCGGTTGCAACCTGCACCTCGCAGCCGTCAAGGGTTTTTGACTGGAGCCCCGGGAAAACTTCTCCCCATGAGATGCCGATGTTCGCAAAGCCAAGATATTTCGCAAGAGCGTTGCCGATTGCGTTTCCAAAGCCGCGGATGCGAAGTCCTGACAGGTCTGCTACATTTTTTACAGGTGTTGTTGTGTAAAAGCATCTAAAGCCATTGTACATGTTTGTAATATAGACTATTCCCTGTTTTTCAAGCTCTGCCTGCCATTCCTTGAACAAAGGTGTGTCGGGAAGTTTCTCCAGCTCCTGCGGATCCGTAAGAATATATGGAGCCATAAGAATGTTCATATCAGGAATACTGAACTGGCTTGCCAGACGTCCAGGATCACTTGGGATAACGAGGCTGATTCCGAGCTTGGCCTGCGTTACAAGCGCATCGGTGTCGCCGGAGAGGGCGCCTGCAACCTGCACGGAGGCATCGAATTTTCCAGTCGCGTTAAGCTTGTCGGCGACAGCTTGCATCATGCGGCTCTGGCCGGTTGTAGCGGCTTCTGTTCCCGCGAAAGTTACAGAAATCTTAGTATTGGTTTTCCTTGTGCATGATGCGAGTATTGAGATGCATGCAAGAGCACCCAAAGCAAACAGATAAAAACATTTTTTCTTCATAACATAGCCTCCTTTGTGACTGGCAATAACTAATATGCTACCATGATGCTTTACAAATGGAACTCTGTCAAATTTTTTTAATCTTATTTCTTTTGATTTTGTTTGCTGCTAAAAAGCCGCCGGTTAAAAACTTCTAGGATTAAGTTTTCCTAAAAACAATTTTTTAGTTTTAATTCATTGTATTACAATATCTTATCCTCGATACGCCGGAAAAGAGATTTTCAAGGAGCTTTAATCTGAAAGATAATGGAAGAATGATTCAAGCAGAGAAATTGTGTTTCTTTAAGCCTAAAATAATTCTTGACAGGCGGAATTTCCATGCTAACATGTTAGCGTATGAGCATGCTTTGCGCCTGGATAAACCATAGGTTGACTTGGCACGCCGTAATTTATTTCAACACTGGGGGAAAACAGTATGAAAATGTTGACAAAATTTGTATCTGCGGTGGCAGTAGTCTCTTGCTTCGCCTCTTTCGTATTCTTAGGTTGCAAACGTAAGGAAGGCGGTTCAGACAGAACCTATACCCTTAAGCTTTCTACTCAGCTCAACGAGACATCGGTCATGGTCCAGGGCTTCAATGAGCTTGCGGAGAATGTAAAAAACAAGTCAAATGGCCGCCTTGTCATACAGGTCTATCCTTCTGCGCAGCTTGGCAACGATGAGGATGTAATTGAGCAGGCTCTGCAGGGAGTTAATGTCGCAGTTCTTACAGATGCAGGGCGCATGGGAAACTATGTCAATGATATTGGTGTCATGGGAATGGCTTATTTCGCTGACAACTATGATGACGTTCTTAAAGTGACACAGGGCAAAACGTTTGAAGGGTGGGTGGAAAAGCTTGCCTCAGAGAATGATATCCGCGTTCTTTCGTTTAACTGGTATGACGGCGCCCGCTCTTTCTACACACATACACCGGTATATGCTCCTGCGGATCTGAGGGGGCAGCGAATCCGTACTCCTGGCGCTCCGGCCTGGGCGGAAAGCGTCGCGGCGTTAGGCGCTACTCCGATTGCAATGCCATGGAACGACACATATAGCGGCATTCAGTCAAAGGCTCTTGACGGCTGTGAAGTTCAGCTGACGTCTGCTGTTCCAGCGCGCCTTTATGAGGTTGTCAAGTATCTTGATAAGACCGAGCATTTCCAGCTTATCAACGGTCTTATTGTTGGAGAAAGATGGTTCAGGACACTGCCTGCTGACTTGCAGCAGCTTCTTATAGATGAGACTCAGGCGGAAGGAGAGAAGAACGCGCGCCTTGTCGAGTCAAAAGCCGCGGAGCTTGAGGCAGAGCTTGTCCGCCAGGGAATGACTGTTGTGGAAGTCGATAAGGAGCCGTTCAAGAAAGCCGCTGAAGCCGCGTACGCAAAGCTTGGATTCACCGGGCTGCGCGAGCAGATTTATAGAGAAATTGGCAAGAACTAAAACCGCGTTTAGTTTCTTATGATTAGAAGCAGGGGAGCAGTATCTCATCTCCCCTGTCCCTATAGCTATCGAAAGGTTTTCTAAAAGGTTAGCTTATGAACACAATCGCAAAGATATATAAGAAGTTTACAGTTTTTGAGGAATTCATAACGAACATCTTTCTGGTTGCAATTACCATTCTCGTCTTTCTGTCAGCGGTAGCAAGAACCATTAAGCATCCGCTTAACTGGGCTGTCGATGTCTCTCTTCTTTTGTTTGCCTGGGAAGTTTTTCTTGGCGGTGATATTGCTGTGCGCAACACTAAGCTGATTGGCGTTGAAATCCTGATCGACAAATTCCCTGCAAAAGTACAAAAAGCTCTTTCCCTGTTGTTCTTCATTATGATTATTGGTTTTTGTCTTTTCCTGACTTATTTTGGCGTTATTCTTTCTTTTGAGAATACTAAACGACTTTTCCAGGTGCTTGGCATCAGCTACAGCTGGTGCACTATATGCGTGCCTGTAGGCTGTTTTCTAATGTCAATTTCTTCATGCATTAAGATACATGAAATCATAAAAACACCGCTCTCTGCATGGGAACGCAAACGGGAGGTCGATGTATGAGTGGAATGGCTATTGCCTTGATAGTTTTTTTGGTGCTGCTTCTGCTCGGGATGCCGGTCGCTTTTTCTATCGGTATTTCGGGGCTGTCGTTTTTCCTGGCGACACCTGGCTTGCCTTTCACAATAGTTGTGCAAAAGGCGCTCTCGACAACGCAGTCCTTTACGATGCTTGCAATTCCGCTGTTTATCTTTGCCGGCAACCTGATGAACAATACAGGCATAACATCAAGGCTTATAAAGCTTGCTGATGTTCTCACCGGCCACATGTACGGCAATATAGGGCAGGTCTCATGCGTTCTTTCTACCCTTATGGGCGGAGTTTCCGGCTCTGCGAATGCGGACGCCGCAATGGAATCCCGCGTGCTTGGGCCTGAGATGATTAAGCGAGGCTATGACAGGGGATGGTCGGCCGCAGTGAACGCCTGGTCATCAATGATTGTCTGCACAATACCGCCTTCAATGGGCTTTATCATTTATGGGTCGATAGGAGAAGTGTCAATCGGCCGCCTCTTTGCCGCGGGCATGATTCCAGGCCTTTTGATGATGGTTTTCATGATGACTGCGACATCTATAACAGCCCACAAGCGCAATTATCTGCCGGACCGCCAGAAGCCCGCCAGCCTAAAAGAAGTGCTTGCCGCCTTGCGTGAAGGCATCTGGGCGCTGATGTTCCCGATTCTCCTTATTGTGTTTATACGGTTTGGAATTATGACCGCATCGGAGTCAGGCGCATTCGCCGCTGTCTACGCAATCTTCGTCGGAACTGTCATTTACAAGGAAATGTCCCTGGAGGTCCTGATCAAGACGCTGAAGGACAGCACAAAGGACATCGCGATTGTCACGCTGATTCTTGCGCTCAGCGGAATCTTTGCCTACGGCATTGTCTATGACAGTATCCCGCAGGCAATGGCAAGCGGCCTGCTTGGAATCACTAAGAATCCGCAGCTTATGCTTGTCATCATAATCTTGCTCCTGCTCGTTATGGGCATGTTTATGGAGACAACCGTAATAACATTGCTGATGACACCGATTCTGCTCCCGGTTGTAAAATCGCTTGGAATTGATCCTGTCCACTTCGGCGTCATTATGATGACAGTCACAACGTCAGGCATCAATACTCCGCCGGTTGGAACCGCGCTCTATACAACATCAAGTATCTTAGGATGCACGCCTGAAGAGACGGCAAAGGCGGCCATGCCATTCTTCCTTGCTGTTATGATGGTGGTTGTTGTGCTGATTATTTTCCCGCAGCTCTCGCTCTGGCTGCCAAATCTTATCTTCGGACCGGTTAAGTAATAGATAGAGCTGCAAGCCGCTCTGTGCGGTTCGCAGCTCTATTATGGTCGAATTGTCATAAAAACTTAGATTCCGTGAACACTTGCGCTAGATGCGGTCCTGTTGCTAGGGGGATTGCATTTTGTTGACATGAAAATTTTGGTGTGCTAACATTCTAGTATTAAATTAATATTAAAAAGCAAGGATCGGATGATGAGTGGAGCCACAGCAAATGTTCAATCCGCAGTATATAATGCTCTTAGAAACAACATACTGACGCTGCAGCTAAAGCCCGGTACTGTCATGAGCACTCAGGAAATCGCGCAAAAGCTGAACGTGAGCCGTACACCTGTAAGAGAAGCCTTTATCCGGCTCCAGATGGATGGTCTTGTAAGCATTCATCCTCAGAAAGAGACATTGGTATCGCGCATTGATTTTACAAAAGTAGAGCAGGAGCGTTTTGTGCGCGAAAGCCTGGAATGCGCGAACATCGACCTTTTTGTAGACCTTTGCACAGGCAAGGACATTAATGAGCTGGAGCTCAACATTGAGCAGCAGCAGGGAACCGTGAGAGCCGGCAATTACATAGCGCTCCTAAAGCTGGACAACGAATTCCACAAATACATGTTCAAAGTCACTGGCCAGCAGCTTAGCTGGGAGACAATAGAAAACACAAGCAACCATTATGCAAGAATCCGTCTTATTACCTTTTGTGACAAGGACACTATGAGCGATATAATCACGCAGCATAAAAGAATACTTGAAGGATTAAAGGAAAGAAACGCAGAGCAGTCCAAGCTGCTGATAAAAGCCCACTTGCACCGTCTTGAGGAGCAACTGCAGCCTCTTATAGCAAAATACCCTGATTATTTTGAAAAGGAGTCAATTCCTGCAACAGAGAGATTTGAGGCTATACTTGCAAGCCAGTAAC
>CAZURC010000099.1:0-7606 GCA_964623405.1 uncultured Treponema sp. | reverse complement strand
CTTCCTTAATATTTTCTATAATGTTCTCTATTGTTCAGAATGACATTTTGTGTTAAAGTGTCATAATAATGAATACACTAGTTGCACTTTGCGCAGTAGGCGCAGAAAAGATTCTTGGAAACGAAATTAAGCATTTGGGCTATAAGCTTGCAGGAAACGCCCCGGGGCGTGTTCTTTTTGAAGGCGATGACGACGCGCTTTTCAGGGCAAATTTGTGCCTGCGGACTGCCGACCGCGTTTATCTTTTAATGGCGCGCTATAATGCGCTTGATTTTGACCAGCTTTTTGATGGAGTCTATTCTGTAAACTGGCAGGATTTCTTTAGGAAAGACACAAAGGTTACCGTTGATAAAGTTCGTGTCTATAAATCAAAGCTGAATTCTGAGCATTCAATCCAGGGAATGGTTCAGAAGGCCATTTATAAGAAACTTGGCGACAAATGGAATATGTACTCTCTGCCGGAAAGCGGCGAGAAAAGCGATGTCCGTGTCTATCTTGACAACAACGAAGTCCTTGTTCTGCTTGATTTGAGCGGACTTCCTTTGCATAAAAGAGGCTACCGTACAGACGGAGGAGTTGCGCCCTTGCGGGAGACAACAACCGCAGTTCTTTTGCAGATGATGCTGTGGAAGAGAAAAACTCCTTTGCATGATCCATTCTGCGGCTCAGGCACAATCCCGATAGAGGCCAGCCTTTACGCATTCAATGTTGCTCCTGGTCTTGGCCGCCGTTTCGCACTTGAGAATCTTGCTATCTTTAATGTGGAACGTGCTGAAGAAATAAAGAAAGATGAGATTTCCAAAATCCGCACAGATGTCGAGATCCGCATTACCGGAACAGATATTGACCCGCAGTCAGTTGACCGAGCGCGCCTTAACGCCGAACATGCCTGTGTAATGGCAGGCAGAGCCTTAAAGTCAATCGGAATAGACGCTCATTTGTGGAGACCAGATTTCCAGGTGAGCGACTTTAAGGAGCTTCGTGCTCCATATAATGAAGGAATGATTATCTGCAACCCGCCTTATGGAGAGAGGCTTGGCGACGAGGCGCAGGCAGTGGAGCTTTACTCTAGCATGAGAAGCCTGTTCGAGGATTTTAAAGGATGGCAGATTGGAGTGATAACGGCTCATAAGCAGTTCCAGGAGAATGTCGGACGCTATGCCTCAACATTAAAGAGTATAAAATCAGGGCATCTTGATACTACATTCTATATGTACAACGGCACAGAAAAGGAAAAACGCCGACGCACGGACACCGGCAGATAGAGGAAGCTTTATGGCTATTGTTGTTGAGCATGAGAAGAGAAAGCGTGAAATTCTAAAAAAGGCGATGGAGCTTTTTTGCCGTGATGGATATGAGGATGTCACGTTCCAGAAAATTGCCGACGCCTGCGGAATTACAAGGACAACGCTTTATATTTATTTTAACAGCAAGCATGAGATTTTTAATTTCAGCATAAGGCAGCTTACATCTGATCTTGAGGTTAAATTTATAAAAATCATAAAAGACTCCTCAATAAGCGCCGAGAAGTGCTTGCGCATAATAACAACAGATGCGATAGACGAATGTGTAAAGAACATGACGCTTTTTGAGATACTGGTTCCGTATCTTACGGGGCTTTACAAGACAGGTGTTGATGTCTATGAGCGGGTTCGGCGGCGTACAATCAGAGTGACACATCTCCTTACGGCGATTATTGTGCGCGGTCAGAAAGACGGAGAGTTCAAGGACTTTAGTGTGAAGGCGGCGAATGACCTTCTTTTCGGGCTTATTATAGAGTCTATCTTTAAGATGGCGGTCTTGCATAACTCAGAGGTGCAGGACATAAAAGCCAGCTTGAATCTTGCGATAGACGGACTTTTAAAGCCGAAGAACAATTAAAATAAACTTACAGAATAAACTGGCGGCCATAAAAAACTTATTATATACTTAAAGAAATCTATAAAAGGTGGTTTTATATGGTCGGAACATTCTGGTCCCTTGTACCTGCAATTGTTGCTATTGCGCTGGCTCTTATCACAAAAGAGGTCTATTCTTCGCTCTTTGCTGGAATTCTTATCGGCGGAATCTTCTATTCCGGATTATCATTCACAGGATTCTTTACACATGTTGTAAGCGACGGATTTGTGGCTCAGCTTTCTGACAGCTGGAATGTCGGAATTCTGATTTTCCTTGTCCTGCTTGGAACACTTGTCGCTCTTATGAACAAGGCCGGAGGCTCTGCCGCATTCGGAAACTGGGCAAGGAAACACATAAAGTCAAAGGTCGGAGCGCAGATTGCGACAATCTGCCTGGGAATCCTGATTTTTGTTGACGACTATTTTAACTGCCTTACAGTCGGCTCTGTTATGAAGCCGGTAACAGACAAGTACGGTGTCTCAAAGGAAAAGCTTGCTTATCTTATTGACTCGACTGCGGCTCCAGTCTGCATTATTGCTCCGATTTCTTCCTGGGCGGCGGCAGTCGCTGGCTTTGTAAGCGAAGGAGAAAATGGAATCGCTCTTTTTTGCAAGGCGATACCTTTTAATTACTACGCGCTTTTTACTATTATAATGATGTTTGCCGTTGTCCTTATGCGCTTTGAGTACGGAACAATGGCAAAGTTTGAGAACCCTCTTGTAGAAACGAAAGAAGGTGATGAGAAAACAGAGGAGGAGATGCTCTCCTCTGGCAAGGGAGGTGTAATTGACCTGATTCTTCCAGTTATTGCGCTGATTGTAATGTGCGTGCTTGGAATGATTTACTCAGGCGGATTTTTTACAGCTCAAGTGGCGGGTGATGTTGAAGGCGAGATGGTTGCAAATCCTTCTTATCTGAATTTTGTCCAGGCGTTTGCCAATTCAGATGCTTCTGTCGGTCTTGTGCTCGGCTCCCTTGCGACCTTGATTATCACGTTCATCGTGTACATGCTGAGAGGCGTTCTTAAATTCTCTGACTTTATGGGATGTCTTCCGGAAGGATTCAAGGCGATGGTTCCAGCAATCCTTATTCTGACTCTTGCATGGACACTAAAGGCAATGACAGACAGCCTGGGAGCGGCCCAGTATGTCGCAGGCGTTGTGTCTGGCAGCGCGGCGGGACTAAAGATGTTCCTTCCCGCGATTATTTACCTGATTGCTATTTTTCTTTCTTTTGCAACAGGCACTTCCTGGGGAACATTCGGAATCCTTATTCCTATCTGCATTGCCGCGTTCCCTAATGCGTCTGATCCAATCAGAATAATATCAATTTCCGCATGTATGGCTGGCGCTGTCTGCGGAGACCATTGCTCTCCTATCTCGGACACAACAATCATGGCGAGCGCGGGCGCTCAGTGCAATCATGTAAACCATGTGAACACACAGCTTCCTTATGCAATGACTGTAGCGGTGATTGCCTTTGTTTCATATATACTTGCCGGCGTAACAAGCGGTCTTGGTCTTGTGGCTAGCGGCCTTATATCATTCCTGTTCGGTGCGGCGGCACTGTTCGCGTTTCTTATCTGCGCAAAAAAGTTCCGTGTGGAAGCGCGTACTGACGACTAGGACGTAAACTGATATAATCTGCTCTATGTCAGAACAGCCAAAAGAGCCGTTTTATAAGAGCGGCTTGCAATTTGAATGCCAGAGATGCTCGTTTTGCTGCGGGCAGTCTCCTGGCTTTGTCTATCTATCTAGGCGCGACTTAGACAAGCTATGCGCCTACAAGAAAATGTCTATCAAGGAATTTGTCGGTGAGTACTGCCGCTGGGCAGACTACTATTACGGCACGCAGGTTCTTGCCCTAAAAGAAAAGAGAAACTACGACTGCATACTTTGGAGCTCAGGCTGCTCATGCTACGAGGCTCGCCCTGTGCAGTGCTCAACTTGGCCGTTCTGGAGCTGGATGGTGGAGACAAGCGAGAGCTGGCAGGAATGTGCTAGAGAATGTCCAGGAATGAACAAGGGCCGTCTTTGGACTTATGAGGAAATTGAGAGGAACCGCCAGGCTTATGAGGACAATAAGCCTTTGCACAAGGAAGAAGTCATAGAGCTTATGGAAAAAGAAGAGTCCTGAATGTAAAATCAGCTGTAGGCTTTTATGATTTCGTCTGCAACCGCAATTCGCTTCATGCTTCTGTCCATTGCCTGCTTCTCAAGATAGCGGTGAGCCTCTTGCTCTGTAAAGCTCTTGTTCTGCATTAAAAGCATTTTCGCTCTGTTCACAACGCGGATTTCATCCATCTTTTCCTTGAGCTTTATTGTCTGGCTTGAGAGAACCTGCACCTTGTACTGGACTGCAATCGCAATCTTTATCATGTTGTAAAAATAGAACTGGTCGAATGGAAACGTGATTGTAAGTATTCCATAAGGCTCAACCTTGTAGCTTATCTGGTCAAAGAACTGGGTAGGCGCAAGAAGAAGGATTGTACTTGTATATGAGGAAATATCAACAGCAAAGTCTGTTCCCTCTCCGTCGGCAAAGTCAACAATTACAATATTGAATACGCGCTCAGTGCAAAGCCGCCGTGCCTCGTTAAAGTCCTCCGCAAGAATCAAGTCAAAAAGCGGAGGAACAAGCATCGCGCTTATCATCGTGGAAGTCTTTATGTCTTTTGTTACAACAAGAACGCTGTGTGTTTCCGATGCCATAAAAAGCCCTTATCTTCCGTTTAACGCAGCGAATCAAAAACGTTTTTTACAAATTCACTTTCTGTCCACAGTTTTTCGGCCTCTGAAAAGCCTGTTGGAAGCTGCGGGTATTCTTTTATTCTTTCCTCGTAATCGTCATACCCTTCCTCTTCTTTTATAAAAAGGTTTTCATCTACTTGTTCTGGCGGGACAAGGTTGCTTTTAATTCCGTCAAGGGCGGCGTGAATAAGAAAAGTGAACGCAAGATAAATATTGCTCGTGCAGTCTGGAGAGCGGAGCTGGATTCTTGAATTCGGGTTCTTTGCGGGAACGCGGATTGCACATGAGCGGTTCTGTTCACCCCAGCATACAAATCTAGGTCCTGTGCTGGAATTGAGCCTGATGTATGATTGCTCGGTAGGATTAAGTATCACGGAGATTTCCGCAAGATGCTTTAAGATTCCTGCCATGGCGGAGCTCATCTTGTCTTCCTTGTCTATTGATATGTTGATGTGCATTCCATTGCCTGGATAACGATAGAAAGCTGGGAACCCACGGCTTCTGTTGTTGCTATATCCATCATAGACATCCGGCTTCGGAGAGAAGTCTGCATACAGTCCGTTGGCAGCGGCCTTTGTCCGCACAATCCATTTGAATGTAGAGGCATTGTCTGCCGCAGAAAGAGGGTCTGAGGAATGAAAATCTATCTCATTCTGGCCAGGTCCTTCCTCATGGTGGCTGAACTCAGGAGTGATTCCCATCTGCTCAAGCGTAAAGTCAATCTCGCGGCGGATATTCTCGCCCTTGTCTTCCGGCGCAATGTCCATGTAGCCAGCATCGTCAAAAGGAATGTGAGTAGGCTTTCCGTTCTCATCCAGCTTGAAAAGATAAAATTCAAACTCTGTTCCAAACTTGAATTCAATTCCATATTCATTCTTTGCTTTTTCTACAGCCTTCTTGAGTATATAGCGGCAGTCTCTTTTGTATGGAGTTCCGTCTGGATATTTTATATCGCAGAACATGCGCACAACCTTCCCAGAAGTAGGCCTCCAAGGAATTACAGAAAGAGTTGAAGGATCTGGATGCAGGAAAAGGTCAGAGCTGTTAGGTTCCAGAAATCCAGGAATAGCAGAGGCGTCAAAGGAAATCCCTTCCTTAAAAGCGCGCGGAAGCTCTCCCGCCATAATGGAAACGTTGCGCTGGTTTCCTTTAAGGTCAAAGTATGCAAGGCGGATAAACTTGACATCTTCCTCGTTTACGTAGTCAATAACTTCAGATTCCGTATACATATTTAGCTCCAGCAAAGCGGCATTTCTCTCATGGTTCTAGGCGCTTTGCTTAAAAAAGTATAAAGAATTTGGGGAGAATGTGCAATTTGGCGCGGCAGCACAAGGCTGAATAGAATAAATCTTATGCAGGTTTTAGAGCTCCTGTTCTGAGCTGTTCAAGGAGGCGGTTTATCAAAACACGATTTGAAATACCGTTTTGCTCAAGCCACTGCAAATTTTCTTTGTCAAAAATATTATAAATCAAATCGAAATTCTTTCTCAAACTGCGAGGATAAAAATCTTTTTTCTGCTCTTCAGTCACTTCTGGAATATCGGATAAATCAATAGGGCGGTTTTTAAGTTCATTTATTCTTTCTAAAGTCATAATAAAGCTCCTTTTCTGATTCAGTTGCTAAGCGGGCGGAAATAATCCTTGTCCGTTCTCTTTCGGTATAGGCAGCCATTACAATCAATGCTGTCCCCGACATCCCAAGCCCTATGAACCTGTCTTCTCCAAGCGATGAATGTTCATAATCATATCGCTCAATAAAAAACGGGTCATCGAACATATCTAGTATTTCAGAAAAAGAGAATCCGTGTTTCGATTTGTTCAGCTCGTCTTTTTCTGAATCCCATTCAAAATTGCCGTTAATGACAGTCATCATTTTTAGTATAACATGGGAAGTTTAAAATTTACAATGAAACGTTTGGATATAATACCTGTGATTTGTATGATATAAAAAAATGACTGGCAGGCAGAAGTCCGCTCTTCCGCTAGCCTAGAGAAAGAACTCTTCTATAGGCTAGCACTCTCTCTTGAAACCAATATACGGCAGCACAAGGCTGAATAGAATAAGACATATCCCGATTATTCCGGGGAGCGTGATTTGCTCATGAAGAACAGCGACACCTAGGATTGTGGCAATCGCCGGAGACAGCGCGCAGTACAGGCCGGCGCGTTCGGGGCTTATTCTTGACTGGGCTACGGGCTGGAGTGTAAAGCCAAAGCCTGTGCAGACAATTACGAGAATTGCGATTTGAATCCAGTGCTGGGGAGAGAGCGGCAGTGTGAAGCTTCCTCTTGCAAGAGACACTGTGAGCGACAGAAACCCCATTGTTCCAAGCTGGATTATGCCGATTACAAGCGGGTCTTTTTGCCTCGCCGGCATAGCTTGCCCTGTTTCCGGCGCATTTTTTTCTGCGGAAACGGAATGAGAAAGCCTTGCAGTAACAATTATGGCAAAAGCATAGGTGAATGCGGCAAGGACTCCAAACCAGAAGCCAGACGTAATCTCGCTTAGCCCTGCTGATAAAAGCGCGACACCTGCCATTGCAATCAGCGCGCAGACAACTTCCTTCAGGCGCGGCGGACGGCGCAGGATAAGAGCATCAAGGAAAGGCACTATAATAACAGCCGAATTCTCAAGAAGCGAGACAAGCGAGGAGTCGGCGGTCTTGAGAGCAGTAAGCTCAAATGTCATCACCAGAAAAAACAGCGAGCCAATTGCTATTCCAGAAAAGACTACCTGCCGTGAGATATGTATCATCTTTTTTATGAATATAATAGAAAGAAGAGCAAAGGCGATTAAAAACCGTATTGAAAGCAGGCTGAATGTGTCCATTGTCTGCAAGAGAATCTTGCTGAAAATAAAAGACGTTGCCCGCGCAGAGATGACAAACGCCATCAGGATTTCGTAGCTGTTAAACGAGCCTCTGTTTTTTAACATAGACTTAATTGTATTGAAATGA
>CAZURC010000098.1:2691-7737 GCA_964623405.1 uncultured Treponema sp. | reverse complement strand
AGCTGCGCTGTGTTCATTATTCCGCATCCTCTTCATCTTCGTTGATAGAGCTTGCAAGGGCTTTTAGCTCGGCAACCGCTTTGGAAATACTCGCGCTTTTTTCTTCAATTGTTTTTATCAGCTCTGCAAGCGTAGCATTGTCAGGATTGCCTGTGTCATCTTTTATCCATTTTAAGTCAAGGCTTGCTTTCTCGTCTTTGAGGATTTCTTCTATTGTAAACTTCTTCCATCTTCCGTTTGGATTCTCCTCGCTCCAGGTTTCCTTTCGGTCCTCAAGATGTCCAGCGCAGTAAAGCTCCTCAAACTCCTTGAAGTCCTCCGCTTTTAACGGGCTTGTCTTTCCGAATGAGCGCATATTGGAGCGCATGTCATAGACCCAGACTTCCTTTGTGTTGTTTTCGTCCGTCTTACTGCGTGTAAAGAAAAGCACATTTGTCTTTACCCCCTGCGCATAGAAAATGCCGGTCGGCAGGCGGAGTATTGTGTGGAGATTGCACTTGTTCATTAAGTCCGCCCGGATTTTTGCTCCGGCGTTGTCCTCAAAAAGAACGTTGTCCGGAAGAACCACGGCGGCTCTCGCCTTTCCTGTCGTGCGCAGGGAGCGGTAGATGTGCTGCAGGAAGTTCAGCTGCTTGTTGCTTGTTGTGAATGTAAAGTCGTCGCGTGTCGCCCTCTCGCCACCTTTCTTTGTCCCGAACGGCGGATTGGTCAGGACAACATCGTAGCCGGTCATTGCCTTGCCGCTCTCGCTCAATGTGTCGCCAAGGACAATTTTTCCCTCAATGTTATGGAGCATCGCGTTCATCAGCGCAAGGCGGTGCGTCTCGTGCACAAGCTCGCCTCCTGTGAACGCTTCTTTTACCTGGAACTCAGCCTGCTTTTCTGTAAGATCGCAGTAGTCGTCGGTTATGCTTTTTACGTAGCTGTCGGCGCTTATCATAAAGCCGAATGTGCCGCACGCAGGGTCATTGCATCTCTCTCCCGGCTGAGGAGCGATTAATCGTGTCATTACATCAATAAGGACGCGGGGTGTAAAATACTGGCCGGCTCCGCTTTTCTTTTCATTTGCGTTCTTTTCCAGCAAGCCTTCGTAGAGATTTCCAAGTCCTTCTTCCTTTGCAGAGTACCAGTCAAGCTCATCTATGGATTTTATGATTTTCTCAAGATTCTTCGGCTCGTCAATGTTGGAGCTTGCGCCCTGGTAAATCTCCCTTACTCGTCCTTTGCAGTTTTCGCCAAGATATGTGAGAAGCTCCTTATAAAACTTTTTTAGCTCGATTCCGCTGTGAGAGACAAGCTTGTCCCATCGGTATTCTGCTGGAATAGAATCCTCTGTCTTGGTTTCTTTCGCCATTTTTAGGAAAAGAATATATGTAAGCTCAGTAACGTATTGATGATATGTGATTCCGTCATCACGCAGAATGTTGCAGAGATTCCAAAGCTTGCTTACGATTTCCTGGTTTGTCATTTATCTATTCTCCAAAAGCTATGCCGCTCTATCTTCGTAGAGGTATGTGTTTAATTCTCTTATGATTGAGCTGAGATTGCTGCTGAAAACCTTGTTTACTTTTGAAAATCCGCCCAGGTTTCTCCAGGCTGCATACTCATCAAAAGTTTTCTCATTCACAACAGACTCATTGATAAGATATTTCTCGATTCTTTCAACCCATTTTGCCTCGCCTGCTGTAAAGTCATGCGCCTTGCGAAGCTTCTTTACAGCGCTATGAATGCGCTCTTCATGGGACACAAGCGGGCTTCCAATTGCGTAGCTGCGGATAAGCGTGATTATATCAGCCGCGCAGTCTTCTTTTGTAACTTGCTGTACAGCGGTGTTCAGCTGGATTGAGTTATATCCGTTGGAGTCAAGAGTTCTGCTTAATGAGCGCAAATCCGCAAGAGTAAGGTCGGCCGGTCTTGTGCATACAATATCAAGAGATGCAATCTTGTTCCTGTTCAGCTTTAGATAATTTGCAAAGCTCTCAAGATAATCCTTTGGCTCCTGTCCTTTTCCAAAGCCTCTTGCAACCTCATGGATTTCATCAGCTTTATTGCTGATTGGAACAAAATGAGCATCCGTTCTCTGCATCTTGAACGCGCCAAAAGCCTCTTTCTTTTTTAACAGCAGCTCCTTGCACGCCTCCTCGCTTTCATTTTTGCATTTTTTCACCGCTTTTAAGAAGTCTTCTACAGAATCATAGCTGGAATTTACCGCAAAGTAGTTAATCTGTGATTCATCCATGCGCCGCTTTAAGCGCTGGAGCTTTGCGATAATCTGCTCATTGATGAATCTTATGTGCTCCTCGTCATCAACTTTTTTGTAGCCTTCAAAAAGCTCATCAAATGTGACTGATGGATTTGGAGCCACAGGCTTCATTGAGGAAAAGTCATCAAGATAGGAATACAGGCCGACCGCGTCATAAATATCAAAGTGGGTTTTGTTGATTTTAGGGCAGAGGCGGGTCGCGCGTCCAAGCATCTGCTCATACAAGATGCGGGACTTTATCCGGCGCATAAAGACAATCCTTGTGATTTCCGGAACATCAATGCCGGTGGAAAGCAAGTCCACAGTAACTGCGATTGTAGGGTAGTGCTCATTCTTGAACCGCTTTATTGCATCCTGCACACGTTTCCTGTCTCCAATGGAGCATGTGATTTTTTCTATCGCATTGGACGGAACGCCTTGCTCTTGATAAATCTCTCGCAAGACTCTTACAATCTCATCGGCGTGCCGGTCATTAACGGCAAAAACAACAGTCTTTTCCTCGCTTTCAGGATCAATGTGCTTTGCGATTTCTAAAAGGACAGTCTTGTTAAAAGATGGAGCTATAACATTCCTGTTGAACTCCTCAACATCAAAATCAAGCTCATCTTCAAGCTCCTCTGGATTTAAAAGCTCTTTTGTTACAGGATTATAGCGCGCAAGGCTTTCGCCTTTATGATGATGAATGCCGTGCTGGTTAAGCTCTGTCTTGATGATATGCGGCGCGTCGTAATCTACCAGATAGCCGTCAATCACTGCGTCACGGTAAGAATAGCTGTAGACAGGATTTCCAAAAATCTGCGTTGTATGCAGGGCAGGAGTCGCCGTCAGTCCGATTCTTACAGCATCAAAGTATTCAATCACTTTCTTATACTTGCTGATAAAGTCGTTCTGGTCACGGAACAGCATCTCCGCCTCTGAAAGCTCACGGTCTAAAGTATATCCTCTGTGCGCCTCGTCAATGATAATGCAGTCAAAGTCGCCGGATGATGGAATTCTCTCCTTGTCGTCGCTCATAATGCGCGCGACCATTCCCTGCACAGTTGCAACCTGGACACGGGTTTCCGCCGCCAAGTCAATGTCATCAAGAGTATTTATATTGTAGATTTTGTTGAGAGGCTGCAAATCCTCAAGCTTTACATCGTTAAAGACATCCTGCGCCTGCTCGCCAAGAGCCGTGCGGTCCACCAGGAAAAGAATGCGGCGGAAACGGTTTGTTTTTAAGAAACGGTAAATCATTCCAAGAATAGTTCTTGTTTTTCCAGTTCCTGTCGCCATTGCAAGAAGCATCTGCCTTTTCCCTTCAATTACGGCTTTTTCAACCGCTTCAACGGCTTCAAGCTGGTAATAGCGGAAATTCAAGCCGTCCGGGTCGCGTAAGAAATCGAATGGCAGGTTCTCAAGTTTCCAGTCAGCCTCATCAATATTCTGCTTGAACTTTGCAAGCAAGTCTTCAGGACTGTACCAGCCTTGCAGAGCCACAGGCAAGTTAGACGCTTTTCTTAAATCCTGAAACCAGATGCCAGACTCAGTTTCAATCTGCTTTAAATACGGGCGGCCGTTGGTGGCAAAGACAAACGGAACCTTATAGCTTTGCCATTTTCCCAGGCAGTACTTCTCATCTTCGTCTTTCACGTTTCTTGCATATTCATGGCACTGGTTGTCTATAATCGCATAGACGCTTTTCTCGTAGGCTTTTGCCTCTATGATTCCAATCAGCTGCTCATCAACAAACAATGCGTAGTCGGCTCTGTCATCACAAGTGTCCGCCGATTTTACCGGCCACTCGGCAATGGCGATTTTTCTTCCTTTTTGAGGCCTTGTTCCTTTTGAATAACGGAGATTTTCTGTATCAGCTTCCCAGCCGACTCTTCTAAGCTGAGAATCTATAATCGCGCGGGTTTCGGCTTCTGTCAGCTTAGTTTTTGAGAGGGCAAGCGCGGAGCTTTTCTGTCTTTCCTGCTTAGTTTTTGCTTGCTGCGGAGTTATGCTTGTCGTTTTTGCTTTCTTAAGCTCTTCCTCAAGCTCCTGCAATTTTTTGTCACGCTCTGCAATCAGCTTCTCGCGTTCCTTGAGCAGAACACTCTGTTCCTCAATAGTCTGGTTTTGCTCATCGATTTTCCTTTCCTGGTTTTTTACAAGCGGCATCAAGCTGATTTTTACTTTGGGCCTTGAGGGAGGTGAGAAAGGCTCTGGAACATAGCTTGAGTCTCCATAAGTCTGCATAAACCAGACCGCAATATGATAAGTAAAGCCTAGCACACAAAGAGCATCCTCCTGAGAGGCTGTGTTCTCATGGGCTGAGTCGTTGCGGCTTATGCGGATCTGGTTAATCCATTGGTTTACATCGAATGGAAGAAGCCCCTCGGATTTAAGAATCTTTGTTCTATTAAAATGGTTATTGTCTTTTACATCTGCCGGCTCAGGTATATTCTCAATACGCATGATTTCACGCACCATCAGCTCAACAAAAAGTCCTGATTTGTTCTTGCTGGAGGCAGGGTCTGAATAAACATATTTTTCTGCGAAATCCAGGATGCTCTCAAAATCCGGCCAGTAGGTTTTAAGGAATGAAAAATTGCCCATGCTGTCTTCTCATAACAAAAAGCTATAGGACTATTATAACATAACCCTGGGCGGATTTGTATATTTGATGAGCACATTTTATGTTTCTTCGGAATCGTTTATAAAAGCAAGGCGTTAAATTCAGAATTTATAGTGTATAAATTTTAAATTTATAGGCGTTAAATTCAGAATTTATAGCGTATAAATTTTAAATTTATAGA
>CAZURC010000098.1:0-2591 GCA_964623405.1 uncultured Treponema sp. | reverse complement strand
AATTTATAGATAGCGCTCCCGGCCTTTTTCAAAGGCTTGTTTTTATTTCCCCCTGTTGTTTTCCTTTTCCCCTGATAAATACAGTTTTTCCTCATAGTGCGGGCGATGAATAAATAGCCGTTCCGCAAGCATGATCACTAGCATGACCACTAAAACGTCCGAAATGATTACTTTTGTAATCATTTTTTTGATTACAAAAGTAATCATCCAGACCGGCTGGAAAGCATGTATCTTATAAAACGTAAGGAGGCCGGACAGACTTGAAAAGCAAAGAAAAAGTCCCTGTGTCTTTATCCGGTGGCACAGGGACAGAAAGACCGTTTTCTGCTGGAACAGAAAGCGGCGTGAAAAAGCGCATGGGCACTTGTTTTCGTTGAAAAAAGGCTATCATGTCAGACCGCCGGGGTCAAGCGGCGTTTTTGCATAGCCCCTGATACAGCTTGTCTACCTGTCGGCAGATAAGTCTGACAGAAAAGTCAGAAGTTCGTGGGGAGGCGAAAATCCGAAAAAAAAACTTAATCCGTCCTTTGCGGCGGACAACTATGGAGACAACACTATGAAAAACGAATTGATTACAGATGAAAGCCTTGACACAGGGCTTAACCTTAAGCTTGGAAAGAACACGCTGTTGAACGACGGCTCGCTTGTTGCGAAGGTCTCGAACAGAACTGCGACGGTAAAAAGCACTCTCACGCTTATTAAGAACGACGGGACTATTGCGGATACCTCTCTTATGATGCATCATCTTGAAGTCTACCAGAAAAAGATTATCCAGCTTCTTGAGCAGGGCTATGCGGTCAAGATTCTGGATCTTGGGGTCTTGAGAATCAAGCACAAGGGGAAAGTGCAGTGCGCCTCTGATGCGCAGAATATCTCGAATTTCACTCTTGGCTTCTCTCCTTCAAAGGATGCGCTTAGCTCTGTGCAGGAGCTTTCTGTTGATTCAATCCTTCAGATTGACAACTCACCTGTGATAGAGACTGTAACAGATGTCTTGCGGAAAGAGCAGGACGGATTTGTGACTGCCTCGGAGCCGGTAAGGCTTACAGGAGCAAGGCTCAAGCTTGGGGAGAATACTGGAAGGCTGTACTTTGTGCCGCAGGTTGAATCTTACGGTGAAATGCAGAATGCTGTGGACAAGGAGACGTGGATAGAGGTTGACTATTCAAAGGTGTTCCGCGACATGCCTTCGGAGCTGAACTTCTTTGCGCCTGCGAGCTTGGCTACAGGGACAAAGTACAGGATTAGAATTGAGTCTTCCTATCTTTCTAAGAATTCTGCCCGCAAAGAGGCTCTTACAGGACAGAGCGGCGTTGTGCAGCTCAGGGAGTAGCAAGTAAAGTAAAAAGAGCTGTCTTTAATAGGCAGCTCTTTTTCTGCTGCGCAGATTCCGCATAAAAGAAAACGTGACATGAAGATAGAATTTTGCAGAGGTATTTAGTATAGTTGCCCTATGAAAAAGATATTTTCCCTTTCCGCACTTTTGGCTTCTCTTTTGGCGCTTGCCTCCTGCGCGACGGCATCGGCTTTTGTGGAGGGCACCAAATGCACGGAGGAGCATGAGATAAAAAGGAGCCGCTGGAATTGGAATGGCAAGACAACGCTCATCTTTAATGACTATGAGCTGGCGCTGAAAAGACAGTATGCAGAAAGCTCCTCAAAGAGTTCAATTTTCTCTATCTATTATGAAAAATATGAGAATGCGATTTCTTTTATTGGCGAGCTTAGGAAATCCGGCGAGAAGATTTACCCTGTGAAAATAGTTTCCCAGACAAAAGGAAAGACTAGGGACGGATTCTTTGTTAAGACCGTAAAGAAGCAAAACACAGATACTTTTATTGTCATTGGAGAATCAAACCCGCCTGTTGCGCTGAATCCGCTTTATGACTATAAAAATGACTTTCTTGTAGACACCAAAGACAGCATAGATGGCTTTTCTATAAGAATAAGGCCTGTAAATGATACGCTCCAGGACGGAAAGCGCTATACGCTTTGGGGCGGTTCTCTTTCCGGGCTTGATGTCTTTGTAAACAATGAGGAATATGCCCTTGTTGATTTTTGCGTAGAGCCAAACAAGATATTCCTTAATCCTGATTTTCCTGAAGCTCTTGCGCATGAGCAGCTTGATTTTACGGTCGGAGTGATTCTATCCGCAGTCGTCTATTTCCATGCGCTGTTATATAACAATGGAAGCGGTGAAAAAGAAATACTTGGGAGCTTTAGATGAAGTGACGCACTGTCTGAAGCGGCGGAAAGCCATGCGGCAGCAGACATTGCAGCCGCATTTAAACACTCTGTCAATGTGAGCGCGTGTACGGCGTAGGCGGGTTCTGGCTGAAAAATCGTTTTTTTCACGATTTTTACAGACAGGTTCCGCCGAGAGCCGCACACACGCTACGCGACCAGAAGCCATTTTCGATTAAGGACGGTTATCATGCCCAAAGAGAGGGGCATGGCTCATGCCGTTTTCCCTTACGCTATGAACTTGTATCCCGCGTCGGTAATCGCCTTGTCAAACTTGTCGTTTGAGACATCCTTTGAAAGCTTGACTTTGACTTCGCCGGTTGTGTGGTCAGCTGTCGCTTCCTCAA
>CAZURC010000097.1:0-7811 GCA_964623405.1 uncultured Treponema sp. | reverse complement strand
ATCCCTGCAAGCTTGTCCTCATAGAAATGAGACAGCTCCTCATCGGAAGTCTTTTCAAACGGGCCTGCGAAAATCCACGGGAATGTCTCGTTGTCTACCAGGAAAGGATTCTCAAGCTCTATCTTATTGCCGTCCTTGTCGAATACAGCGCATGAGAAATCAGCGCTTTCTCCGTTCTTGAATGTTTTTGGAATGCTATCAAGCACAAGAAGCTGATGCACTCCTGGCGAAAGCTCAATTTTTCCGTTCTCAACTTGACTCTCATCAATAAAGACCTTGTGCGAAGAGTCTTTCAGGCTGAGATTTATGCTTACAGAGACTGTTTCCTCTGAATAAAGAGTGAACCTTGAGCGCGCGGCGATTTTCTTTCCGGCAAGCTCCTTTTCGTCCGCGAAGATTCTTCCGATAACTCCGAGCTTTTTTTGCTCTTCGCTCCACTCTGGAAGCAGAAGCATCTTTGAGGCGAAACCTCCTTTTCCGTGCGCTTCATTCTCCGGAGGAAAAACAGTGATATGCTCGTGAGTCGGCTCTGATATGTCGAATCCTTCCATGGATTCATACTCATACCGGCCGTGCATGAAGTAATAGTCGAGCTTGCCGAGCCATGTCCCATACTCCGCGCCGAAGCCAGCCTTTGTCTTTGTAAAGCGCAGGACGAGATGGTTCCAGCCTCTTTCAACAGGGAGGTCGATTGTTACACTCTTGTCTATGTAGCGCTCGTCCTCAAAGGTTGTCGCGAAAACTTCTTTTCCGTTCATCCAGATTTTTACAGGACCGTACGGAATCAGAAGGAAGCGAAGGGAGCCTTTTTCTGCGCGCCGGATTTTTCCCCAGGCGTATACATAAGTTCCGTTCTCTGCGTCCGGATAGAACTCGTTTCCATTAAAGACATACCGGTAGTCTTTGTTGCGTATAATTCCGCATGTCGTGAAAGGACGGGCCGTGTACGGAGCCTTCGGGTTTGCTCCCATGTAGCGGCTTGCCATCACCGAAAGAGTGTGCGGTATGTTTCCATGAGATCTGCTGTAAACAGCGTCCAAATCGTTAAAGTAATATGCCATGCTTTTATTATAGGAGCGGAAGATTAAAATTCTCTTGCAAATAAGCGTCAAAAAAAGACATTTTCTGACGGAATAGTGCTATGGCGTGGATTTTTTCTTAATGTGAGATTTCATTGGCATGGTAAAAAAGTATTGTATGGGGTTAGCGCGCTGAGTTTTTAGAGGGCTTGCAAATGCGCGCATACGAGGCTTAAGGCTTAACTGCAAGCCATGATGCTAAGCACTAACGTGCTTTTTATTTCGCCATACTTGGCGAATGATATAGGGAGACATTATATGCCAAAGGTATTGAAGAAAAAGAAATCTCATGAAGCAGTGGCAAAGACGGCGGAGGCAAAGAAGCCGTCTTTCTGGAGCTATTTCCTGCACCATAAGTGGCTTTATCTCATGCTTATTCCAGGAGCGCTGTATTTTATCATATTCAGGTTCACGCCTATGTTCGGTCTTATCATGGCCTTTGAGCAGTACAGTCCTTTCAGGGGAATATTCGGAAGCGAGTTCGTCGGTCTTATGCATTTCAAGACTTTCTTTACAGGCACAGACTTCTGGATGCTCATGAAGAACACTTTGTGGCTTTCTTTCCTTAGCCTTGTCTTCTATTTTCCTGCTCCGATTATACTCGCGCTTTTCCTGAACGAAATGACGAGCCATGTATTCAAGAGATCGATACAGACTTTGATATATATTCCGCACTTTATTTCCTGGGTTATTGTCGCGTCAATCACTTACACGCTGTTCAATGTTGCGGATGGAGCGGTAAACCAGGCGATTCAGCTGTTGACAGGAAAGGCTGTGAACTTCCTTGGTCTGCCTGAGTATTTCCGCCCCATGATTATCGGGCAGCAGATTTGGAAGGAGACAGGATACGGAACAATCATCTACCTTGCGGCTCTTGCCGGAATTGACCAGGAGCTTTACGAGGCTGCCCGCGTTGACGGAGCGGGGCGGTGGCGGAGAATGTGGTATATTACGCTTCCTTGCCTGAAGCCGACTATTGTCATCATGCTGATTCTGCGTGTCGGGTCGGTCTTGAACACAGGATATGAGCAGATATTCTTGATGCGGAATGCTCTCAATGTTTCCGCCGCGGAGGTGTTTGACACCTATGTCTATATGAGAGGTCTTGTGAACTCTCAGTATTCTTACAGCGCGGCGGCGGGCTTGTTCAAGTCGCTTGTGAGCATGATTCTTGTCCTTTTTGCCAACTGGACTGCGAAGCGCGCCGGTGAAAGCGGCATTTACTAAGCTTGAGAAAAATAGGAGACATGAAAATGCACAGTGGTAATACAAAATCCCTTTTTACTGAAAAGAACATGGACAGGTTCTGGGACATAGTCCTTAAAGTGTTCCTTGTGTTTGTCGCCGCGCTGACAGTCGCGCCCTTTATCTATGTCGTGGCAGGCTCCTTTGCGACAGAGAAGGAGCTTACGGAGCGCTCTTTCTTCCTGATTCCTCATACATTCTCCCTCAACGCATACAAGTATATTGTCCAGACAGGAGAGGTTTTCCGCGGATTAAAGAATTCATTTATTATCACGGTCATCGGAACTGCCTGCTCGCTGTTCCTTACCTCAACTTTTGCATATCCTCTCTCTAAGTCTCATTTCAGGGGAAAGAACGTGATTATGAATCTCGTGATTGTCACGATGGTATTCTCCGGAGGCTTGATTCCAACCTTCCTTGTTGTGCGGCATCTTGGTCTCTACAATCACTTTGCGGCGGTGATTCTTGTCGGAGCAATCAGTCCTTTCAACATGATTATCATGAAGACGTTTTTCTCCGGAATCCCTGTTGAGATTGAGGAGGCGGCGATAATCGATGGGTGCAACGACTGGACGATTTTCTGGAGGTTCTATATCCCGCTTTCCAAGCCAGTGATTGCGTCAATAGGGCTTTTCTGCGCTGTAAGCCTTTGGAACGATTACTTTAACGCGATGATTTATCTTGCTGAGCCGGCGAAGGAGACTGTTCAGATAGTTCTTAGAAGAATTGTTCTCCTGGCTTCGGGCGGCGACCAGATAAACAGCCAGTCGTTCGACTTTGACGCGCTTGGTGTTCCTCCGGACAAGGCTGTAAAGATGGCGGCAACGGTTGTCGCCACGATTCCTATTCTTGCGGTTTATCCGTTTATCCAAAAATACTTTGCTAAAGGCGTAATGGTCGGAGCTGTAAAAGGCTGATTCAACACAAGCATTATATGCTTTATATCTCGCCATCCATGGCGATTTTACAGGAGGAACTTTTATGATTCTTAGAAACAAGATTCTGTGCGCGGCCGTAGCCGCAACAGCGCTTGCAGTCCTTTCAGGCTGTGGCGGAAAGAATGCTGGCGTAGGGAAGAACGGCCGCCCGCGGGTGACTTTTATGCTCATTGACTATGACGGAAGCCCGCTTACAGGCTCTCATGCTGAGGAAGTCCTGGAGAAAGTGTCTGAGTACACGGACACTGATCCGGAATTCACTTTTGTAGCATACGATAGCTATGCGGAAAAGACAGGCCTTGCTCTTGCCAGTCCTGATGACATGCCGATGATTATGCACATTGACAAATTTGACCTTGGAATAGTTGACGCGGCAAAGGCGGGCGCATTCTGGGACTTGAACGATTTTATCTGGGATGCGGAGAAATATCCGAATCTCTCTCAGGCGAACAAGAATATATGCAAGAACATTACAGTTGACGGTCAGCTTATAGGAATCTACAAGTCCCGCGACATCGGGCGCTTTGGTTTTGCTTACCGGACAGACTGGGCGGAGAAGCTTGGCTTGAGCGAGCCAAGAACAATCGATGATGTCTACAATATGCTCTATCAGTTCACTTATGGGGATCCCGATGGAAACGGTGTGAAGGATACTTACGGGCTTGCGATGTGCAAGTACACAGGGCCTTTTGATATTATCCAGTCATGGTTCGGATGCGGAAACCAGTGGGTTGAGCAGAACGGCGAGCTTGTGCCTGTGCATAGAACACAGGAGTACAGAGATGCTCTCAACTGGATGAAGAAAGTATATGAGGACGGACTGATTTCTCCTGACTGGGCAGTGCGTGACACAGGAACATGGCAGGATCAGGTCAAGAAAGGCGAGGCAGGAGTCTATATTGATGTGATGGACAATGCGCGCAGAATCTGGGACTACTTTGTGAACAACAATATTCCTTCCGCCGCAGACAGCTCCGCGCTTGCAGGAATGAATCTGCTTGGCGCTATTAACGGCAAGACCCTTGCGACTGGCGGCTACAACGGATTCCTTGTCATAACAAAAGCGGCCAAAACAAGGGAGCAGGTAGAGGCATGCCTGCATTTTATCGACAAGATGTGCGACGACGAGATGATAGTTCTTGCTGGCTATGGACAGGAGGGCGTGAACTACGAGATTGACAGCGAGGGATTTATAGTCCAGACGACTGTAAATGACCCTAGCGCGCTCAAGGCTTACGGACCGCTGAACCAGACCCAGTGCTTTATTCCTCACAAGCTTATTGAGGCAAAGCCTTCTCTTAGGCAGACAGAGCGGATGCAGAGGCAGCAGGAGGTCTACAAGGAGAATGAAAAGGTCGCTGTCTTTAATCCTGCTCTCGCTTATCTTGTAAACAGCCCGACTTATGCCACACAGGGCGCAATCCTTGACCAGCTTCTTTCTGACGCGCGTACGCAGTATATTTGCGGCCGCATAGATGAAAGAGGTCTTGAGTCTGAGTTTGAGAAATGGAACAGACAGGGCGGAGACAATGTCGTTAAGGAAGTAAACGACCAATATAAAGCAAACTTGTAGAAAGCTGGCGTTCCGTACCTCACCACAGGCAAGGCGATATGCATAAGCATCTTTGCCTTGTCTGCGCGGAACGCCTTTTTTTTAACAAGACTATGGAAAACATGCAAGAGAAAACATCTTATATACTAAAGCCGCTCTCAAAATCAGGCGGAATGCCTCTGCGCTTTATGGAGAACAGAGGCCTGGCAGGAGAGGGCGCAAGCACTTTCGCCTCTTTTAGCGGGTACTGGAAGCAGGGAACAGTAAATCCTGGAACAGAGTTCGAGCTTTTTCCAGTGTCAGACAAAGAAAAGAGCCGCGGCGGCAAGAACACAATTAAGATTCAGACAGTTCCCGCCGCATACTGGCCGGATGGGACATTAAAGTGGACATTTCATACAGCGGATTTCGCCAGAGACAAAAAGCCGCAGTTCTCGCCGGTTGTTGAATTCGGCAGAAAGCCGGCCGCTTTGACAAAAGCTGTCGTCTGCAGCGAGGCGTGCGGCCGTATTCTCGTTGACACAGGCGCGCTGCAGGCTGAAGTTTTCACAGGCAAGAATCCGCAGAACGCTTTTCTTGGCAAAGTCATAATTAACGGGCGCACAGCAATCTCACAGGGAAGGCTTGTCTACATAAATGAGACTAGAGCTTCCTGTGATGACGGCGCTTTTATACAAAGTCTTCAAAGATACTACGGCAGGGTTGACAGCGCAAAAGTGGAGGAAAAGGGCGATTTGCAGGCTGTTGTCGCTTTGCGCGGAGTGCATCTGAGCGCGGAGACACAAAGAGAGCTTATGCCTTTTGTTGTCCGTCTTACTTTCAGGCTTGGCGACCCCTTTGTCAGAATTCAGCATACGTTCACATACACGGGCGACTGCCAGAAAGACTTTATGCGCGCTCTTTCAATTGAATTTGACACTCCAGTCACAGGGCGGGAGTACAATAGGCACGTCATGTTCGCGGGCGAGACAGTGGACTTTGCCTCCTGCAAGTCTTCCTCTCCATTCCACGAGACAAACAAGCTTCTCCTAAGCTGGCATCCGGCAATTGCTCCTGGAATCTATCCGGATCAGATTGCAGGAAAGCCTCTCATCTTTAATCCGGATGATGAGACTTCCCGCGCAGTTGACAAGGTTGTCTCCTCAATTCCTTCCTGGAACACCTACACTCTGCTTGCAGACAGCGCAGACCACTGGAGGATTGCAAAGGGAACAGGAAAAGAAGGATGCTGCATGATTAGCGCCGCAGAGGGAAGACGCACAACTGGTGCGGCCGCGCTTTCCGGCGAGGATGGCGGAATTGTTGTCTGCCAGCGTGATTTCTGGCAAAAGTATCCTGGCTCAGTCTCGTTTGAGAACATCGGCTCAAGCGCCACTTCCGGAGACGGATGCGCAAGAACTGTAGTCTCGTTCTGGCCGCTCCAGGCAGAGGCAAAGGATTTCCGCCATTATGACACAGAGGGACATTCAGGAAGCTACTACGAGGGCTATGATTTTTTTGGAGCCGACCCTTACGGAATCGCAAACACAAATGAAATGCTCATAGGCGGCTTCCTTCCTCATGACGGAAAGCTTACTCTTTCTAAGGAGGAGCTTGACAATATTGCCCGCGACACACAGAAGCCTGCTCTTCTTGTCTCGGATCCGGAATATTATCACGGCTTGCGCGCGTTCGGAATATGGAGCTTGCCAAGGACAGACGGCTCAAGACTTCACAAAGAGCTTGAGACGCGGCTTGATGACGCAATTTCATTCTACAAGAAAGAAGTTGAGCAGAGGCGCTGGTATGGATTCTTTGACTATGGCGATGTGATGCATACTTACGACAACGAGAGGCACTGCTGGAGATATGATATGGGAGGCTACGCATGGCAGAACACCGAGCTTGTCCCTACACTCTGGCTCTGGTACAGCTTTCTGCGCTCTGGCCGCGAGGACATCTTTACTCTCGCGGAGGCGATGAGCCGCCACACCAGCGAGGTTGATATTTATCATGAAGGCAGATACAGGGGAATCGGAAGCCGCCACAATGTGATTCACTGGGGCTGTCCTTGCAAGGAGCCGCGTGTGGCAATGGCAGGACACCACCGCTTTGCGTTCTATCTTTCGGGAGACAGGCGCTACGCCGACATCTTTGACATTGTCAAGGACGGAGATTTTGCGACACTTGAGACTGACCCCCTGGCAATGTTCTACGACAAGGCCAAGATGAAGCTTCCGACACATGCGCGAAGCGGCCCTGACTGGTCAACGTATACTTCAAACTGGCTTACAGAATGGGAGCGGCACGGAGATGAGGCAGAGACCTATGAGCAAAAGCTCCGCACAGGAATAGAGGACCTAAAGGAAGCTCCGCTCAAGCTTATCTCTGGAAACAACTTCGAGTACGATCCTGCCACTGGACATCTTGGCTATATCGGCGAAACCACTGCGGGCGGAACCCATCTTGCTGTGTGCATGGGAGGTCCCCAGACCTGGTTTGAGCTTGTCCCTATTCTCCGCGACAAGGAGTGGAACAGGATGCTGGCTGATTTCGGCTCATTCTATTTTGCGGACAGGGAGGATCAGCTCAAAAGAAGCAAGGGGCTTATAGGAAACCGCGAGTTCTCTCTGCCGTTTATGGCCGCGGCGCTTGGCGCTTACGGGGCGAGCTATTATAAGGACAAGAAGCTTGCGCGCAAAGTCTGGCAAGTCCTTCTTGACGCGCCAAGAAGCAACGGCTCGAAAGCGACGGGCGGAGATGACTTTAAGCCGGGCAAAGTCCAGTTCTGCACAAGCAATGCGCAGATTGACGAGATTCCATGGATAACGACAAATGTCACAGCGCAGTTCTGCCTGAATGCGATTGTCTGCCTGGAGCTGATAGGAGATGAGCTGGAGAAGATTTGAGATTTGCTTCCAGCTGCTATATAGCCTTAATTTCGAGTTTTCAAAAGGGTGCAAAAAAAATGCACGTAGGCAAGGTTCCGCTTTGAAAAACAATCTGCACAAGCGAAGC
>CAZURC010000096.1:0-7898 GCA_964623405.1 uncultured Treponema sp. | reverse complement strand
GGGGGAGCTATTATGAATACTGGATCGCCTATACTAGCTAGAATAAACCTTGACGTTTCTTTGCTTATGATTGTCGCGCTGGTAATTCTTGCATTATTAGCTGCTCTATATTTCATATCAAGGAATATCGGAAAATACAGAGCTTCCCAGGCATACGCCGAAAAAAATAAAAATAAGAAGACAACCTCAAAGGAAATAAACAGCATAGCAAAAAAAGCAAATCTTGAGAAAGAAGAAAAAGAGATTATTCATCAGATTTTCAAGACCCATCCTCTTCCCAATATAAATTTTGCAATCAAAGAAAGCGACACAATGCGGCAGTATCTAAAAGAAGAATTCGCAATGATGGACAACGCCCATGATGAGCCTGGCATGAGCGCTCTTTTTTCACTGAGGAACAAGCTCTGCCAGACATTCGAGTCAACCATAGCAATAAAAAGCTCCAGACTTATTCCTTTAGAAACAGCATTTACATTTACACCTTCCAAAGGAATACACTTTCTCTTTGTGCTTGTTGACTCAACTCCAGAGGAAATGCATTTGCAAATCCCGCAGGACATGCCCTCTGACGACAAGCCGCAGATTCTTTCAAAAATCACGCTTATTTTTGTATATAAAAACTCATTGCCCTATGAGATTGAAGCGAGAGTCGTGCGCTACCAGAAAGGAAAGAACAATTCCGAAATAGTAGTCTGCGCCCACACTGACAGAATCAAGGAAAGAAAAAAAAGAGCGTTTCCAAGAATTGATCTTAACACAGGATGCCTTTTCTCTTTTGCAAAGCCTGAGGAGACAAAGAACGGAACAGAGTACAAGGCAAGCGACAAGTCTTACAATGGAATTCTTGCGGACGCTTCCGCAGGAGGATGCAGAATTATAACAAAGCTTCCGATAAAGCCAGAGCAGTATATCAACATAAAGGCTCCTTTTGACGGAAAAAATGAGGAAGAGGCAACAGGATTTATTCTTAGAACCACAAAGAACAAGAATGAAGACTATATTCTTCATATAAAATTTGTAAGAATCGGCGAGACAACGGAAAACAGGATAAACGCAGTAGCCTGCGGTTATAAGCTCATTTAATGATTGCTGTTATTGACGGCAAAAAAGGATTGGATTATTCTTAACTAATGAAGATTTTAGCGATAAATTCCATAAGTGTAGAGGACAACTTGATTTACTACCGAAGAAACTACACAGCTGTGGCTAAAATACAAATTCTCTCAAGCCAGCAGGATGTTAAAATCGCCTTTACAATAGAAATAGATCCGCTGGGGAGGAAACTGATTACTCTCTCCTACCCTCTTGGCACAGATTTCGATTATCCTGTAATTCCAGTAACAAAAGCAATTAAAGAAAAAATTGTGCAAATGGACAACGAGGGCTCCTTGCCGTTATGATTTTCTACACAAATTCCGCTGAAGAGACAATTGCGCTAGGCAAAAAAATCGGCTCAATGCTGCAGGCAGGCGATGTTATTGCTATGCAGGGAACGCTTGCCGCAGGAAAAACAACAATCACAAAAGGAATTGCGTCTGCATTAGATATAAAGGACACAGTAACAAGTCCGACATTCTGCCTTGTAAGCGAGTATGAGGGGAAAATGCCGCTTTACCATATCGACGCCTACAGGCTGAATGACGCAGAGGACTTTATAAATCTTGGCGCCGACGAAATGATTTATGGACATGGAGTAACCGTAATTGAATGGTCAGAGAAAGTAATGTCTGAGCTTCCGTCCAGCACGATAATAATACGCATAGAGCCAAAGGACAGCGGAAATGGCTCAGCAGGAAGAAAAATCACAGTTGAAAACTGGCCTTACGGAGAGCTTTAAGACCAGCACATCGGAAAGGAACTAGAAAAGAATATGAAAGCTTTGGCAATAGACAGCGCGTCAAGCCGGATGACCGTAAGCGCGAAAAACGGAATCAATACAGTTACTCTCTCACTGGATATAGGCCCAAGACAAAGCCAGGAACTTCTCCCCGCAATCGACTATGTGCTCAGCAAAGCCGGATTAAAGCCAGAGGAGCTTGACTACACTGTCCTATGCAAAGGACCTGGGACTTTTACAGGATTGAGGCTTGCGTTTTCCGCCTTAAAGGCAATTGAGCTTGCGGCAGGCAAACCTGTTTACGGTATTTCAACACTGGAATGCTATGCAGAGCCATACTCATCATTCAAGGGCCAGGTTCTATCAACAATTGACGCGAAGAAAAACCAGTTCTTTGCCGCAATCTACGAGAACGGACAGGCGGTTATGGAGCCCCAGGACACGACCGCAGAGAAGGTTATATCCATTCTGGATAAAACGAAACCCATTCTTTGCATAGGCCCTGATGCCCCCGTATTCTCTAGAATCCTGGCAGAAAAATGTCCTGAGCTTGATATAACAGTCCTTGAGAGCATAGGCAATTATTCCGAGACACTGTTTAAGATTGCAGAAAGAATGATTGCAGAAAAAAAAGAGCCCCTCAAGGATTATGAGGGGCCGGAATATCTGCGTAAAAGCGAAGCGGAGCTTGCGCTGGAAAACAAGCAGCAATAGCCGCCTATTTTGCTCCGAGAAATTTGGAAAGAGCCTCCAATGTCTCTGAGCTTGCCGCAGCCTCCTTGTTCTCCGACTGTATCGCCTCGAAAACTTCCTGCCGGAAGACCTTTACGTTTTTCGGCGCCTCAACACCAATCTTCACCTGATCACCACGCACCTCGATAAGAGTGATTGTGATGTCATTGCCTATCTTTATTTTCTCATCTACTTTTCTTGATAATATCAGCATCAGTCTGCTTCCTTTGTCTTTAAGGCCTTGATGATATTATGCTTTGTGGTCCATTTAGAATCAGAAAGAATAACCTGAAGAGCCATATTGTTCTTGCGGTTCACAACAATAGGCCCCTGGAGATTTGCAGTGACTGCCGATCCGTCAGCAGGAACTGTTATGATTGAAAAAAGAATAACATCAGCCGGCGAGTCAATTCCAATCTCACACAGAGTCTTGTCATCAATATCAATCTCATAGCCGCTTGCAATCAGGAAAGGATCCACTATAAGAAAAGCAAGAGAGCTCTCATCCAGCGACTGAAGCCAGAAAAAAGGCTTATACTCAGCCTCTATAATCGCATACCTATGGTAGTCCTCAAAACCATAAAGGCCGCTAGGAAAGCTGACAATCTGACTCTCATCAATGGAAACTGTCCCCATCGTTTTTGTCTTAATATCCATGATAAATAATTTCCCCCAGGTTTGTTATTTCTCCTGCTACTTCATATAGTTCAGGAGCGAAGAGCTGTACATCTTTCCGGCGTTGCTAAGCGTTGCCTGCTGCGTGTACTCAAGCATTTTCTGGTCAGTTATTGCCTGTGTCAAGTCCAAATCCCCCTCCCTGCTTATCTGGCCGGTAACATTCAGGGCCGTGGCGCTGTTTCTCTCAATGCTAGACTGAAGCCTCTCATACTCGCTTCCTGATTTTGCGACACGTGTAGTAAGATTCGAGATTCCCGAGTCAAGCCCTGCAAGGACTCTGGTTCCCACAGTCTCGCTGTCGCCCTTTAGAAGTGAATTTCTAAGCGCTATGACAGTATCAAACAAGGAACCGCCTGAAACGCGGACATTATCCGCCAAATTATAAGGAGGCTTCTGGCTTGCATCCTTTATAATTCCCAAGTCATGCAGCGCGTCTCCTGAAACATCCTCAAGCCAGAGCTGATGCGCATCTGTTCCCGTCAGATTCAAGCCGTTTGTTATAGGATCAATAGAAGCCTTTACAGCCGCTCCAGAGCTGTTGATTTTTGATACAAGAGAATAGACAGTGTCCCCCGTTTCCAGCTGTATGCTTAGGCCGTCAACATTTATCACGCTGCTTTCCTTCGCCTGCCATGATGACAAATCGCGTCCGCCGAACAGACGCTGAGGCTCCGCCCAGAAAGTCTTTGAGCCTACATTGTCAACATCAATATACTTGTTCTCATCAATCTCGACCTTGTTCTGCTCTATTGTGCCGTTATACCGTACGGATGATATAAGCGGCTGGACCGCGCCGTCTACATGCCCCATATCGATTTCAAAGGCAGTTCCGTTTGTGTTTGTGCCCGCAAAAATCGAAGTTCCGTCAGGGCCAGTGGCATTCGCGTTCTGAACCAGCTCCTGCAGAAGCTCATCAACCTCCACAGCCATGTTCCGCATGTCGTCCTGCGTGTAAATTCCGTTGGCGCCTGTAACAGCAATCTCGCGCACACGCTGCATAATCTCAAGAGAATTCTGCATGTATCCTTCACGGTACACGAACTGATCGCTCAAGGTCGCTCCGTTCTTCTCAAAATTATTCACCCGTGCAAGATAAGACTGATACTTAACAAGATGGCCGGCGGCGACAGGATCATCTCTAAGAGACTGAATCTTCTGCTGAGTTCCAATCTGGTTGTTCAGAGTATTCAGGCGTCTTTCCTGAATCCTTAGATTATACTGTGTGTTGTTGTTGTTCATCTGGCTGCTGATTCTCTTCATGACTGCCTCCTAAAAAACGCCTTGCCTGGCTTTTACCGCCGCGCCTAGACACCAAGACGGTTGATTATAGTGTCCAGCATCTCGTCAATAACCGTAACATACCTTGCCGCCGCGTTGTAGCCATGCTGGAACTTTATGATGTCGGCAAGCTCCTCATCAATATTCACGCCGCTGATGGAATCCCTGAGATCACGCAAATCATTCATAATCGCATTCTGGCTCAAGAGCATATTCTCCGCCTGTTCGCCTTTCAATCCGGCATTGGTAACGCTCTCGGCAAAGTAGTCATCAAATGTTCTGCTTGAGCCAATCATGACATCTGTATTTCTTATAGCGGCGATTTCAACAGCCGCCCTGCCGTCTCCAAGAACCGCCCTGCCCTGAGGAGTCGGAAACGCGGCCGCGACAGAGTTCACATCGTTCTTTACAGCAGGATTCACGGCTATGTAGTCTGATGGATTCAAGACAGGAGCAACGGAATAGCCGCCAGAAAGGAAGTCAACAGCATCCGCGCGGGCAAAGTCAAACGCATTTTCCGCTCCGCTTCCCGAGAGTATTCCTGAGTATCCCGCAAGGAACAGGCCGGAGTCCTCGACATGCCGGATTACAAAGTCGGGGTTATCCATTGCCGCAGCCGTTGTCGCCTTTAAGACGAGATGACTATTGCGGTCAAGATAAGCCTTTACCTCTCCCTCAGAGTCATTGATTCTTGCAATAACGGCCTCAATTGTATCGTTAGCATAATAAGGCACCGTTATGTTTCCGTTTTTTCCGGAAAAAGTCATAACACCGTCAAGGCCGACCTTATCCTGCGGATTAAGGGCATTTGTGCCTGTAAAACGGAAAATATATGATGAGTCAACGGCTCCATCGCCATTGCGGTCATAATTTCCTTTGACATCAGTAACAAAAGGATACTGGACAAAGAAATCAAGGCCTGTCACATTGTTTGCGCCTATGCCAGCCTTGTGCACATCGTTTACAAGGTCGCTGAAGTTCATCGCCATTGTGTCTAATGACTGAATTTCATTTCTCACATCGACATCGCGCAGCTCAAGCAAGGCCCCGAGCTTTCCGCTTTTCACATCAGCTAAAAGTCCCGTGTCGCTCCACACAACGCTGTCATAGCCATTGTTATCAGTATTTGCCACAAGCTCAAACTGGCGGGCAACACTCCCCTGCACGAGAACCTGCCCCTCTATATGAACCATGAATTCATCGTCATCGCGAGTGTCAGTTGTAATATTCGCAAGGCTTGAGAGCTTTTCAACGAGAAGATCCCTCCTGTCCATCAGGTCATTCGGGTTGTCATCCATGGCCTTTGAGCGCACAATCTCGCCGTTTATTGCTGCAATCTGCCTTGCATAGTCATTTATCTGCCTTGTGACAGCCTCAATATCTCCATTTATAAGAGTTCCTATGCCTGCAAGAGACTTGTATCGCTGTGAGATTGATCCGGCAAGCGTCTCTCCGCGGGTAACAACCGCCTGCCTCGCGGCCTTGCTTTCAGGATAGACGGAAAGCTCCTGCCATGACTGCCAGAATTTATCCATATTGGAGCGCACGGAAATATCATCCGGCTCGTTGTAAACCTGCTCAATCATTGTATAGTAATGCTCCCTTGTATCCCAGTAAGCCTCCTGGTTTGACTGGGATACAATCCTCTGATCAAGCAGCTCATCACGAAGACGGGAAATGCTTTCAATCGTTGTTCCCTGTCCAATCTGTCCAGGAGTCTCCGCGCGGGTAAGATCCGGCCTGTATATAGGGTCAAAGGTTTTTACCTGCACCCTCTGGCGTGTATATCCTTCCGTGTCCGCGTTTGAGATATTATGGCCGGCAGTCTGAATCTGCTGCGTATGCGCCATAATGCTTCTCTTTCCAAGTTCTATCCCTGCAAATGAATTAGCCATCTTATCCATGTCTCCTTGTCATTCTGCTAGACAATCTGGTTCACAACAACGTTCTGCAGAGAGCCTTTGACTATCTTTCCGTGGCGTGAATAAGTCACGCTCTGTCCTTCAGGAAGCGCCTCATCAAAAACTTTCTGCAAGAAGCCTTTTGTAGTTGAAATGTATTCGTTCAATACCTTGTTCTGTATTTTTGACTTCAAGAGCTTTGACTTTATCGAGGACAAGAGCGGAGAAAAAGCGAAGTCGCCGCTAAAGCCATGCGTCGCATCCAAATCATCACGGATACTGTCAAGCTCGGCAAAGCGGTTCCCTGCCTCTCCGAGACTTTTTAGCGCAGAGTCAAGCTCAACCCAGTTTCTTTTGACCACACATTTATGCACAGCATCCTGACAGCCTAGCACCTGGTCAAGCAAGACAGACTCCTCTCTCAAAGTCTCTGCGAACTGCTCTCTTATCTTGTCATCACCGCTCATGTTCCACACCTGCAAAAATATTTTTTCACTTTAATTATCGGAAAACTAAAAAGCAGCCTTTATAAAATATTTCAGGAATTTACAGGAAGGCTTAAGAGCGCGTTTTACGCAAGACACGGCTTCTGGCAGACCGGCTCAGCCATAAAAAAAAGCAGATGTGAGGCTCTAAGACTGCCGCTCTCCTTTCTAAAGTCCCGCCGACTCATCTTCGGATTCAACTTGATTTCGCTTTGAAATCAAGTTAATTTCGTCCTGAAATCAGCTTAATTTCGCTCTGAAATCAAGTTAATTTCGTCCTGAAATCAAGTTGGTTTTGAATAGACCCCCGCGCGGCTAAAAGGCTCAGGCAGGAGAACTTTTCCCTCAAGAAAGCGGGGCTTGCAAAGAGACAGGACTTTAGTCTTGCAGCGCTTACAACGTGAAACAAAGCGTTATAATCAGCAAAAAAGGCATATTTTGCATAAGTAATATTGACACACAGAAATATTTTTTGATAATATAGTTTCTATCAGTTACACGGTGCCTGTAGCTCAGCGGTAGAGTTCCAGATTGTGGATCTGGCTGTCGTGGGTTCGAAACCCACCAGGCACCCACTTTCTGCAGAGTGCTTTACGGCGACTTAAAAGCTCATCGGTGATTTACAATGCGTTTGTAGCTCAACTGGATAGAGCAACGGACTTCGAATCCGTAGGTTGCACGTTCGAGCCGTGTCAGACGCAAAACTGGTTTTATTACTGCAAGGGCGACTAGCTCAGTTGGTAGAGCAACAGACTCTTAATCTGTGGGTCCGGGGTTCGAGCCCCCGGTCGCTCATTTTTTTTCAGATTCTCAACTTTTGAGGTTTTGAAAAAAAAGATCGGAATTGTGACTTATGTCCCATGCCGACAAGACGCTTGCGAGAGTGGTGAAATTGGCATACACGCTAGACTTAGGATCTAGTGCTTCGGCGTAAGGGTTCAAGTCCCTTCTCTCGCATTACCTATCTCTTTATATTATAAGGATTTG
>CAZURC010000095.1:0-7960 GCA_964623405.1 uncultured Treponema sp. | reverse complement strand
TAGGCTCACTCAGCCAGAGCTATGCAGCAATAGACTATTAGAGGGCTTTACGCTAAAATAAAAGAACATGACCGAAGAAGAATACTTGAATTTCTTTAACTCAAAATACTGGAGAACCAGCTCTTTTATATCAGGCTTCATGCTTGCCTTGAGCGACTGCTTAATGGTCATGCTTTCTATTGGAGTCTCATTCTTTATAATAAACTTTCTTAATCACTCCTGGATAAACTTCCGCTCATTTGTAACATACTGGGTTTATCTTCCGCCGATGATTGCTGTTTTCTATGCGGCGGGTCTCTATCCTGGAATATCGCTTCCTCCTGCCGATGAGGTCAAGAAATTCGGAATATGCTCATTTTTTGTCTTTGTAGGAATAGCGCTTTCCATAACCGTGGAAGAGGCTGATGACAAATGGCCTTTGGTGGTCGCGCTTATTCTTGCGACACCAATCGCCCTTATTCTGCTTCCATCTGGCAGAGAGCTTGCCAGGCATATTTTCTCAAGCAAAAAATGGTTCGGCGTGCCTGCTGTAATAATGGCTAAGTCTCCAAAGGACTTCTTTATAGCAGACCGCCTTCTTGCGCGCAAAGATCTCGGCTACAAGCCGGCGCTTATACTCTGCAAGCAAGCGGACAAAAGCTCAATATACAAGGGCATCCCTGTTTTTCCGCCTACACAAAAGATTGAGGGCATAATAAAGAAAACAGGAATAAAAGTCGCCATATTGATAAACTGGGACGAGGATTTTGCGCTTGTCTATTCATACTTCAGGTACACTGTCACAATTCCGAATATCCAGTCCTTCAGCTCGCTTTCCACAAGCATGAGAGATTTCGGCGGAATCCTTGCATTCTCCTCAACGCACAACCTTACAAAGAAATTCAGTCTTCTCATGAAACGGATTGTTGATCTGTTCCTGCTCGCAGTCACTTCACCTGTCATAATACCTGTTGTGCTTATAACGGCGCTCTGTGTAAAGATTTCTAGCCCCGGACCTGTATTTTATGGGCACAAGAGAATCGGCCAGAACGGAAAAGAGTTCAAATGCTGGAAATTCCGCTCCATGGTTGTTGACGCAGACAAGCGGCTTGCAGAGCTATTAAAGGATCCTGCAATGGCGGCGGAATGGGAAAAAGACCGCAAGTTTACAAATGACCCGCGCGTAACTAAAATCGGCAAATTCTTAAGGAAAACAAGCCTTGACGAGTTTCCTCAGTTTTTCAACGTCTTAAAAGGCGAGATGAGCTTTATCGGACCGCGTCCTGTAACAAAACCGGAGCTTTCAAAATACGGAAATATGGCTAACATAATTCTAAGCGTAAAGCCGGGATTAAGCGGAATGTGGCAGATTTCAGGCCGCTCTGACACAGGATACGAGGAGAGAATAACTCTTGACACATATTATATTCAGAACTGGTCAATATGGCTTGATATATGGATTATTATAAAGACCGTCTATGTTGTGCTAAAAGGAAAAGGAGCATACTAAACCGTGAACAAAATCAAATCCCTTCTGCCATGCCTTATACTACTGACATTGTTTTCTCTTCGTTCCTATTCTGAGAGTTACAAAATTGAGGACGTTAATTACCAGATTTCCGGAATTACAAGACAATATGCTTTGGAAAAAGCCGTGGAAATCGACAAGACAAGGATATTCGCCAGCTATGAGGAGCTTAGTCTTTATGTTGAGGATTTACGGCAGCTGTTCAATAATGAGCGCAATCTCTCTTCCTCAATCATAAACATAAGATACAATTCTGTCCCTGCTGGAGACGATGAGATTGTCACAGTAACACTGGACATATACACACAGGACTCAAAGCATTTTCTTCTCGTGCCTTATCCTAAATACAATTCAAATGACGGACTTTCTGTAAAGCTCAAGGCAAGAGATACAAATTTCCTGGGAACTATGGAAACTCTCAACTTTGACTTGAATTTCTCAATGGAGCCAAAGGACAAGGATGGCAGCGACACAACCTCCTACGACACTATAATTGGAATCAACCTTGACTATGACTATCCATTCAAGATGTGGCGTATTGACTCAAAATGGAAGAATGACTTTAGCCTGGACTACACTCTAGGAAAATCAAAGCCGGAATTCTCCTATGAGACAGGCTTTGTATTCAAGCTGCCCGTTACCACAGCGCTCTCTGTCCAACTGGAGCTTACACAGGCCGCCACAAGGGATTTTGACTATACTGAGTATGGTGACGAGCTGTATTTTACAGAAGGCGCGACTCTTTCTCTCCCATATATAATCGCAAAAATAGACACATTTGATGACGTGACCTGGTCTCCTTACGTTTCCTATGACTGGTACTGGGACAAGGACGGAATTAATGAGACAAATGACGACCTTTCAAGCCCTACCCTTAAAGTCGGACATTCTGTCGAGACAGGACGCGTAAACTGGCACGACAACTTCCGGACTGGAGTTGATTTGTCGTTTGACCAGTACATAGGCTACAACTATCAGAGGGAAGAATACATAGCAAGCGTTTCCGGAACAATGGAGCTTTTCAAGGCGTTCAGCAGGGTTGGAATTAACACCCGTTTCTATGGATTCTATAACTACAACGGGAAAACAGAAATCGGCTCCTATCTAAGGGGAATACGCGATGACCAGCATTACAAGGACAGCGCATGGGAAGACTCCGGGCACACAGGAGAAAGCCCGAAAGCCCTGAACACGAGCGCCGCTATTGTAGGAAATATCGACATGCCTATCCGCATTGTCACGACTGACTGGAATGGACTGGCATCATTCTTATTTGGAGAAGACAGCTCTATAACTAACCATCTTCGATGGATGAGATACTTTGATTTTGAGCTTCAGATCTCGCCTTTTGTGGATTTTGCCCTGACAAACAACCTAATCACAGGAAAGACATTTGCCATAAAGGACGGATTCTACGCGGCCGGACTTGAGTTTCTTGTGTTTCCCGCAAAATGGAGAAGCCTTGTTGTGAGAGCCAGCGCTGGTGTCGATGTAGGACGCAAGATTGTCAAGAAAGCTGTCTCAAAGCTCATTGATGACTCATGGCGCAAGCAAGTCTCAGCCCTTGAGATTTCCATAGGCATAGGTCTTCTCTATTAACCCCGAAGCTCAAAGACGGCGAGCTGACAGTTCCTTAAAATAATCATCAGGGATATGCTTGGCCAATACAGAAAAAAACTCCGCCGAGAACGCCTTATAGCCGCTGTCCTCTGCCGTCTTTGCAAAAAAATACATCATCTCCCAGACGCTGTTCTCGTTTGCCCATGCTAAAATGTCATCATGCTTTCCACATTCATCCAGGAATGCTGACAGCGACACATATTGAAAAGAAGAGTCCCTCTCTTTTGCAACATCAATTACATGTGTAAGAGCTTCCGTGGCCCCCAGAGCGAAGCAAAACAATGCGTCCTCATTCTCATTGCGGGAAGAATACAAGAGTCCAAGCTCATGCAACGCCTTGAGAGAGAACTTTGAATCCGCGCGGTAGAGAAGAAAGAACCTGTCCACATTTTCCGTCTTGTCAGCTCTGACTGTCCTAATCATGGAGGTTTTCAGGACACTATTATTGAAAGCATTGTCATCGCTTAAAATCAGCAGAAGCATTTTCTCAAGCTGGCCGTCGTCATTAGTCAGCTTTGCAAGGAAAGCCATGGAATAAAGTATCTCGTACTGAAAATCCGGAATATCAAGATATTCTCTCTCAGAATACGCCTTGCTATAAAAATCCAGCGCAGTCTTATATTCACCCTCAAGCTGGTAAATCTTTCCTGCAAGATAGTCAGCCTCTGGATAGACAGACTTGTTTTTTATCCATTCAAGGAGATTGTGAATATTATTGTTATACCGGTTCTTCCCGAACAACGACAAGTACTTTTCAATAATATCAACCGCAGTTTTTTGCTCCCTGTCCCTCAGGACAGGAATCACATTGTCTATATTGTCTCCCGCCCTTCTTCTAACTTCAGCAGACGAAATCGCCGTGTCAATAGTTCTATACTCATCAGCGGCTTCAGTCCTGCGGACAGAAGCCGCCTTATCCGCAAGGGAAAGCGCCTCTCCATAGTTGCCGCTGTCAAACTGCACTTGCGCCTGTTCCAAGATTCTCCATGACTGCTCAGAAAAATCAACGCCAGAAACCGGCATAAGAGAAAGGATAATTGCAACAGGCAATATCAAGATATTTTTTCGTATCATAGAGACGCAAGTTCCTCTTCAAAGACATTATCGGCATCTTTTTCGTCTACCGTTCGCACAATTTCTCCTTTCTTAAAAATAATCGCTTTTCCATTCGCTCCTGCTATTCCCAAGTCAGCATGTCTTCCCTCTCCAGGACCATTTACGACACAACCCATCACAGCGACAGTTATATTCTTTTTCATTGAAAGAAGCTTGTTCTGCCAGCGCGACATAAAGCCGTGGACATCAAACCCGATTCTCCCGCAGCGGGGACAGCTTACAAGGCTTACACCGCCGCTTCTTTTCCCGCACTCACGTAGAATCTCAAGACCGGTGATAACTTCGTTCTCAGGCGAAGAGGATAGCGAAACACGGATAGTTGAGCCAATTCCTTCCTTGAGCAAATGGCTGAATGCCAGTGTAGACTTTACAATTCCAGGAATAAGAGGCCCAGCCTCGGTTACGCCAATATGGAGAGGAATGTCATATTTTGAGGCGAAATCCTCATTCGCATCGATTGTCTCCTGCACACTGCTCGCTTTCATGCTCACAACAAACTGGTCAAAGCCAAGCTCGTCAAATACAGATGCCTCACGGGCGGCAGTCTCACTAAGGGCCGCGGCACGGCTCATCTTGCCGTTTTCCACAAGAGCGCGCAGATCATAAGGAAGAGAGCCTGAGTTCACACCGATTCTTATTGCAACGCCCTTGTCGCGGCATCCGTTCACAACAGCTTCAACACGCTCACGGGAGCCGATATTGCCAGGATTTATTCTTATTGCGCCGACAGGCCCCTCAAGGCACTTCAGGGCAAGCCGGTAGTCAAAATGAATATCCGCAACCAGAGGCATTGAAGTCGCCTTGCATATCTGAATAAAGCTTTCCGCGCTTTCCATGTCTGGAACCGCAAATCGTATAATATCGCAGCCAAGCATTTTTAGAGAGGCAATCTGGCTTGCGATTTTATCAAGACGGCTGCTGTCGTCTTTTACACCTATAATGCCTTCTTTCCACATTGTCTGGATTGAGACAGGAGCGTCACCGCCGACAGCCACCTGCTCTGTGCCGCCGTACCCGCCGACAGTAACTTTCCGAGGTTTCTTGAACTCATGTACCATAAGCAAATTATAATGAATATATACATAAAAAAAAAGCAATAAAGAGCAATGCTCTATTCTATAAATAAAAGAAGGCTGTCCCTTATGAAGCCCTAGATAGCTTCAAGGACAGCCCTGCATCTAAAAGAAATATATATCAGCGCAGATTAGCCGAGAGCAACCATAGAGAATACCATTGAGAACAATGCTACAGTTTCGCAAAGACCTACAACCATGATGTACTGTGAGAAACCTTTACCTGTCTCGCCCAACGCGTCTGAGCCAGATGCGCCGGCTTTTCCTTGTGCAATGGCTGAGGCGCACATAGCAATGCCTGACATAAGTCCGATTCCAAATTTAAATCCAGCTTCAGCAGATGAGCTCATCATTGTCTGCATAAGCAGAAATCCGTAGATAGTCTGTGTCAACGGAGCGCCGGCAAATACAGTAAGGATAAATGGCGCAGGCTTGTTGGCCATGTAGCAACGCTTCCATGCGCCGATTGCCGCCTGTCCCGAAATCATGATTCCAATCGCTGAGCCGAGAGCAGCAATACCCATTACAATCGCACTACCAAACTGACCTAAAAATTCCATAATATTTCTCCTTATGATAATTTTTCTTATTTTTTGCCCGATGCATCTGCTATCGGGATTTTTAATATTTACTCACTGAACGGCTTATACTTAAAGCCTGTCCAGCTCATTCCAAGATGGGTTGAAAACTCCAATGTATTCAAACGGACTCCATGCACAATGACAGAGAGCACGTTCAGAATCATATTAAGTCCATGACCAACCGTAAGAATCAATATTGCAAAGATGAACATAGTCAGGCGCCCAAGCATAGGACCCGCCATCTCGTTTACAGTCGCACTTATCGCGCTTCCTGCCAGAGCTACAGCCCAAAGACGGATGTAAGACACAATGTCTGAAAACACATTCACAACTCCAAGCAGCACGGAGACTATGTTCTTCAAGCTTTCCAAAATGCTCTTGCCGACACTTCCCTCGTAGTTTGAGAAGATAAAGCTTAAGGCAAATCCAACTGCAATAGCTCCCAATGCCGCGGAAGAGATAGGAACTTTACCAAATAAGTAAAAGCTCTCTGGTGTGATTCCCAGAGGGAATCTTGTTCCGTCAACAACCATGCTCAACACAACATAGTACATTCCGCAAAGCTGAAGCAATGAGCCGAAATCTCCAAGGCATTTTACAGATTTTATGTTTCTTGCGATGCCCTTTAAATGAGCAATAGCTAGCTGTATCAGCGCCAATGTAAAACAGAAAATCTGCAAATTCTCCTTTACCCATGCGGAATTTGTAAGCTCAACAGCAGCTCCAGACGCGTCGTGCAACACCATTCTTACGCCATCTTTTGCAGATGTCACGTTTGAGAGAGCTGGCACAGAAAGCCTCTTTATTGCCTCTGGCAGCTTGTCCATAGTAAGCCCGAACCATGTGCATGTGACGGCTCCCCAGACCATTGTTGCGAATCCCAAAAGAGCAAGCAGGAAAACAAAAGATGATGGAGCCTGCCTTTTCTTGAGCGCAGGAATCATAGCAATTACTCCGGCGACAAAAAGAATAGCTCCATACCCGCCATCTCCGAAAATCATTCCGAAGAAGATTGTAAAGAACAGAAGAAACCAGTTGGAAATGTCAAACTCGTTGTATCCTGGAACAGTTCCAAGAAAATCCGTCACAGGATAAATAAGGCTTACTAGCTTATTGTTCTTAAGCTTTGTCGGAACATTGTCACCTTCCTCTGGATCTCCTGTGGCAAATGCCCATTTATTGTCCCTTGCGGTTTTCTCTACATTTGGCAGCTCTTCTGCAGGCACAAAGCCTGTAAGCCATGCAAGCCGCACCGACTTAGGCTTTTCTGTATCAACGGCTTCCCTGCCCATTCCGCTGTATAGATTCTCAAGCTCAATATCTTTATCGAAACCATTTTCCGCTTTTTTCAGCGACTCAAGGTACTTCAAAGATTCATTGATTCTCTCATCAATCTGAACAAGTCTGTCCTCATTCTTTTCAACTTCAGAAGCAAGCTCCTCTGTTGAGCATTTAGGCAATACAACTCTGTAAGCTTCCGGAGCAAGATTCACCGGTCTTTCATTTATTTCAAGCCTATGATCAGAAATAACGATAAATCTTGTCTGTGACTTGTCGCCGTTTACAAGCACAGTGTCAATGCTTTCATCAATCTGGCTGTACTTGTCCGTAGGTATCTCATAAAGAGAAAGGAAAACACCCTTTTCCGCAAGATACTCAAAGTCCGCTGGATCTACATTGCCCCATTTTATAAAACGGTCAAGTTCTGCCTTGTTAGCAGAGATTCCTGTGTGCAAAGACTTTTTCTCTTCTGTAAGACTGATAATTTCCTCAGCTTTTTCATAAGACAAATCTTTGTCAAGATCAGCAGGCTCAGGAGCTTTTTTAATCTTTAGCTCTGAAAGCAAAGAGACAGCAAGGGCGACCCTTTGCTTTTTTTGTTTCAAGCCCGCAAGCTCGTCGCTTGAGCCTTGCACTTCCTCAACATGGAGAACGCCTAGCTTCCGCAGATTCCGCAACGCCTCGCGCCGCTCTTTTTCAAGAACAACCAGGGAAACTTTTTTCATTGGAACTATCATGATGCTTCCTCCTGCCTGTCTGAAAGAGAATCAGCCTTGTTGCGC
>CAZURC010000094.1:0-8045 GCA_964623405.1 uncultured Treponema sp. | reverse complement strand
ATGGAAAGGATGTTGAGTTCACAGGAGCCGAGGCAAAGAATGTGACTTTCAGCTATGCGGATGAGAAAATTCTGGAGAATTTCAGCGTTGAGCTTCCAAAAGGGAAAATCATTGGAATCAAGGGGAAGTCCGGCTCAGGAAAATCAACACTGCTTAAGCTCCTTATGCGCTTCTGGGAGGCGGATTCCGGCGAAATTCTAGTCTCAGGCGAGAACGTGAACAAAATCAACACACGCGCCTTGCGGAAAATCGAAAGCTACATTACACAGGAGACAGTGCTTTTCCACGACACGATTGCAAACAACATTAGAATCGCAAAGCTTGACGCGACGGACGAGGAGATTGCGGCGGCTTGCAAAAAGGCGAATGTGCACGAGTTCATTGAGTCGCTTCCGCAAAAATACGAGACGCAGGTTTCGGAGCTTGGAGACAATTTTTCCGGCGGAGAGCGGCAGCGCCTGGGGCTTGCGCGCGCATTCTTGCATGGAGGAGACTTTATTCTGCTTGACGAGCCGACATCAAACCTGGACTCATACAACGAGCGGGTAATTATGAAGGCGGTAAAGCATGAGGCGGCAGGAAAAACTGTCGTGATTGTGAGCCATAGAGACTCAACGTTTGAAGCGGCGGACGAAGTTGTGACGATTGAAAGCGGGAGAAAAAGCTAAATGAAAATACTAAAACCAATATGGATTGCGCTTGGATTTATCTTTACAGGGCTTGGATGCGTGGGAATTCCTCTTCCAATCCTGCCGACAACACCGTTTCTCTTGCTTGCGGCATTCTGCTTTGCAAAAGGCTCAAGACATCTGGATGCCTGGTTCAAAAGCACCAGGCTCTACAAGAATCACCTTGAGAGCTTTGCGACCCACCGCGCGATGACACTCAAGACAAAGCTTACAATTCTATTCACAGCGTCAGCAATGCTGATTATCGGCTTTGCGATGATGACGATGAAAGCGCTTCGGACAGGAAACACCGTGCCGAACATCATCGGAAGGATTTTTATCCTGTGCATGATTCCGATAAAATATATATACTTCTTTACGATGATAAGGACAATCTCGCCTGAGGAGGCGGAGAAAATCAAGGCGGAAGATGAAAGAAATAAGATTGTCAGGTCAAGCCCGACAATGACAGGGGAAGATGATAAAAAACAAGCATAAGATGACAGAAATAGAGCTTAATGACAAACGGGCAAACGAGGATAAAGTCTGCACGCTTATGATTCAAGTCTACTGCCACGGAGCGCACAAGACAAAACGCGCGCTCAAGGGCGAGGAAGAACTGTGCGATGACTGCCGCGCGCTTGCAAGCTATGTGCACGAGCGAGTCGCGAAGTGCCCGTTCATGGAAACCAAGACTTTCTGCTCAATGTGCAAGGTTCACTGCTACAAGCCGGAAATGCGCGAGAAAATCCGCACTGTAATGCGTTATTCCGGCCCAAGAATGCTGCTCTATCATCCGGTTCTTGCAGTCAAGCACGTTGCGCTCACGATAAAAGAAAAACGGCGGCTTAGGAAACAGGAGAAAAATAAGCAATCGTCATTCTGAGCGGAGCGAAGAATCTGTAAGAGATGTTTCGCTATGCTCAACATGACGGCAATGTCATTCTGAGCGGAGCGAAGAATCTCTGTGACGTTTTCGGAGGAAAATATGAAATTTCTTGAATTTGTGAACATGGGCGGCTGGATAAACTGGATTCTGTTCGCCCTGCTTTGCTTCTGCCTCTGCCAGTGCATTGAGCGCTGCATTTATTTTATTACAACGGCGGCGCACCGCTCAAAGCGCGGCTTTATGACAAGGCTTGAAAAAAGCGCGGAGAATGTAAAATCTCTTCCACAGGAGAAGCAGCGCAAATCCCTGGAAAGAGAGGCAACCCTTCTCTACTACGAGATGAACAGAGGCCTTTGGTTCCTGAACTTTATCGCGGCAATCGCGCCTTCTATAGGACTTTTGGGAACAGTTGTAGGCCTTATCCAGGCGTTCCAGCAGATGTCAGCCCTGGGCGCGCAGGTGAGTATGCAGGAGCTGTCCGGAGGAATCTGGGTGGCGATGATTACAACCGAGTTCGGAATGATGATTTCAATTCCGGGACTTTTGTTTTACAGAACCTTCAAGAGAATCATCGAAAAGCGCATGATGAAGATGGAGCTCTTCGTGGAAGAGAAAACCGGCGAGTGAAAAAAAACGTCATTCTGAGCGAAGCGAAGAATCTATGACGAGATGTTTCGCTGCGCTCAACATGACGCATTTGTTCGAAAATGACATTTAGGTGTTTTATTTATGGGCATTTTAGACAAAATAAAAAACGACAGCGACGAGCTTACCGTCAACATAACTTCGATGATTGACGTGATTTTCATGCTGCTAATATTCTTCATGGTCTCAACACAGTTCAAGAAGTCTTCGCTCCCGCTGGAGCTTCCAGAAAGCGAGGAGACCGTTACAGAGGAGGAGGACAACGCCACAAAGGTTCTCGCCGTGAACAACGACAGCATAGAGCTTGCAGAAGTTCCGGTCTCGATGGATGAGCTTGAGGAAAGGCTTTCCGAGCTTTACAAGTCGAATCCGCAGATTGCAATCTCCCTTGAGTGCGACAAGACAGTTCCGTTTGAGCGCGTCGTGCAGGTTCTCGCAAAGGTGCAGAACGCAGGAATCTCGCGGATAGGAATTATCCACGACATGATTGATGAAGAAAAATAAAACTGCGGTGGTTGAGCCTGTCGCCCGCTTGCGCACGAGCGCTAGCGAAGTAACCACGATCCTTAAAGGTTATTTCGACAACCTGTCTGCCGACAGGCAGAGGCTCAATGACCGCAATTCAATATGACAAAGTTCAAAATCATTTTTTTACAGTATTTTAGAAACCTCTTCTGGAAGCCATATTCACGCTGGATTTTCAGCGCTGTTGCAACGCTCGTGCTCCTTGCCTTGTTCATGTTTCTGCCCGTCTGGGACAAGCCTCAGAGCTCAAGCGGAGACAGCATCGAAGTCTCAACTGAAAAAGTCTCCCTTGTAAAAATCATAGCAAAAGCGCCTCCTAAGAGAGTTGTCCAGCAGATTCCTGAGAACAGGCCTAAGCCGAAAAATGAGATGTCTATCGCTTCTCCTGACGCACAGGTTATAAAAGAGGAAAAGGCAGAGGAGCCACAGGCTCAGCAGCAGGAGCTTCCCGACGACCTGCCGCAAAGCGATGAATATCCAGATGACGCTCCGCGCGCTCAGGACTATGACGAGAACGCAATCTACGACCCGACAGCAGAGCATGATATTGAAGGAGAGTCAAAGGAAGGCTCGCTCCAGGCGGCGAAAGCGAGAGAGACATACAAGCAGTATGTAAAGAAACGGATTGCGGCAAAGAAAGTCTATCCTCTAAAGGCACGCGCGCAAGGCCAGACAGGAAATGTGCAGGTACATCTTGTTGTCTCTCCAGACGGAACTCTGCAAAGCGCGGATATAACCGGACCAAGCGGATTTGAGCTTCTGAATGAAGCCGCGCTCACCGCTGTAAGAAAAGCCGCGCCGTTCAAGAAGATGAGCGACGGAATGCAAGCGCAGGAATACACGTTCACTCTGGAGTTCAAGCTGGAATAGTTTTCTCTCAAATGGATAAAAACTTTTAAGTTTTAGGAGTTTTTATGCTGGAAAGGAAAAACTATATGGAGCTTATTGACAGATCCAAGAGCAAGCGCGTCATAAAAGCCGCAACAGGAATCAGGCGAGCTTGCAACACTTCTGAGCGGGCGATACGTGACAATTCATATCCAGCCGCTTTCGTTTTCCGAATATCTTGAGTTCTGTGGAAAAGACGAGCCGCTTTCTGATTCAGAGAAAAAGGTGCTTTTCAACGAATACATCAGGAAAGGACAGTTTCCGTACATTCCGTTCATCAAGGACAACGAGCAGGTTTATAAATCGTACATCGAGGGAATTTTCAATACGATACTTGTAAAAGATGTGGCGATGCGCTCAAAAATCAACGATGTTCCGCTTTTGCTCCGCATTGTAAAGACGATGTGCTCAAATATCGGTAGCCAGATTTCAGTAAAGCGGATAACCGACACTTTGATTTCATCTGGAAGGAAAATTTCTGGAAACACGGCGGAGCTTTACATAAAGGCATTGTGCGACGCGTTCATCTTTTACGAAGTTCCGCGGTTCGACATCAAGGGAAATGAAATCCTGAAAAGTCTTGGAAAATATTATCTTGCCGACACTTCGTTCAAGAATTTTCTGCTCGGTTCTTCATCTTCCACCGGTGACTTCGGGCACATTCTTGAGAATATCGTGTATCTTGAGCTGGTTCGTCGCGGCAACACGGTCTTTGTCTGGAAAAACGGTGACAAGGAAATTGACTTTGTCGCAAAGAACGGAAGCGAGATTTCCTATTTTCAGGTGAGCGCATCAGTTCTTGACGAGGCGATCCGCCGCCGCGAGCTTGAAGCGTTCAAGAATATCAAGGACAACTTTCCAAAATATCTTCTTACGCTCAACGACTACGACTTCGGCCCGCTTTCCGGCGTTATCCAGAAGAACATAATCCGCTGGCTGCTGGAATAAAAAGCGGACGCTTTGCCTTGCGGTAAAAAACAGGGGCGGGCGACAGCGGCTCAAAGAGCGCAACGAGATAATTCCATTTTTTATAGAAAGCGGAACATCTGGATAAGTTTTTTATTTGTCTTTGAAAACACAACGTTGTCTAATGCTTTAAATCCGCATTTCTCATAAAACGCCACAAGGCTTTTCGCAGGCTCGCACTCCAGAAAGACAGTCTTTCCGCTTGTCAGGCTCGCGGCCATCTCGGTTCTTTCAAGCGCGATTCTCATAAGCTCAAGCCCGCTTATTGACTTTGAGTTTTCAGAGAAATTTCTGCCGAACTGCGCTATAAGAATTGCAGGTATCTCATAGCATTGCGAAACAGTGTCAAGGACACCAAAACGGCTGAATATTCTTTCCTGCACTTTGGATAAGCCATTCTGCTTTACAGCCAATATCTTTGTTGCAAGTGTAAAATATCCAAGCACATCTATGGTGTCTGTGATTTCAGAAACGAGATAGGTTGCAGATGTGTATAGTTTCGTTGACTGAACGGCTTTGCCATTAAAAAAACTTTCAACATCCTTGTTTCTGCTGGAAAACTTATTTGAAAGTGCTTTTAACTGAACTTCTCCGTTCGACGCTTTCAGCAAATCACTTAGAAGCGTTGTTTCCATTTTGCCGCCGCAATATGCTCAGTATTTTCTTGATGTCTTCCGTGCTGGACATCTTCACGCCTGTTTTCTCAATTTTCGGCGGATTCTTCACGGATTCTTCAAGCATACGTGCGAAATTTGATATTTCAGTTTTTCCGGTAAGTGAAAAAGATTTCTTCAAGCTAGATGTCGCCATATTTCCGCCTCCTTTTTTTTAGTCGTGTTTTTCTACATAGAATATAGCATAATTGACGGCTGTTTACAACAAAAAAGCAAACGCTTTGCATTGCGGCCGCTGGAGCAAAACCGGAAACTTTCAGGTCCGGCGCTTGCCGCGCGTTTTAGAAAATACTGGGGCAAAGTTGATTTGGACATTGACCTTGACGCATTAAGGGGGCGAAATAATCCTCGCTGATTGCACAGAACGCAATTCAAAATCAGGTGAAAATTTTTTCAATTGACAAGCATTTTGCTCTGATGAGCGGCCACTTGAACTTTGAGCTTTTTGACAGAAATTTCTAGCTTCCTGCACACTTTTGAATAAAACCAGTAAGAATACCGCTTATTTAAGACACAATCATTTCCTTTTTGAATTTCTAAAAAATCCATACTTATGACACAGCTAAATTCATAAGTATGACAGTTCACGTTCATACGTATGAATATATAGCGTTCATAAGTATGAATGCAGCATGAACATAAGTATGAACGTTTCTGTTCATAAGTATGAATGTATTGCGTTCATAAGTATGAATGCAGTATGTACATAAGTATGGACGGTTTTGTTAATAAGTATGAATGTACTGTAAGCATACTTATTAACATTTATGTTCAAACTTATGGAATTGATATGCTTATACCTATGGATACTGTGTAAGCATAAGTATAAATGATTTTAGAATTAAACTTTGGTCTATACGTCTGGCAAGAGATTAGAATATAAAGAAAACTCCTGCTAAAATGCAAGGCATTGTTTTCAAATGAAGCAGCGGGCGCTTGATTTGCACACTGGAAAAAGTGGAAAATTAGCAGAAGTGATGATTATTAAATTACGGAGAATTTTATGGAAGCGGTCGCAATAAAAGAAAAAACAAAAGAACTCATCGACACTTTGGACGACAACCAGGCGCAGCTTGTCTTTAACTATGCAAAGGCTGTGGAGCAAAACCGGAAACTTTCAGGCCCGGAGCTTGCCGCGCGTTTTAGAAAATATCGCGGTAAAATCAACTTAGACATTGACCTTGACGCATTGTAGAAAATTTCTGCAAGTAATGATATATTTAAAACATCGGAGGTTCACTATGCCATACGAAACTCTTGTAAAAGAAGCACAAATTTTGACAGAAACTGAAAAACTAGATTTGCTTTCTGTTATCTTTGATTCTCTGAAAAATACAAATAAAGCCAAACAGATAAACTCTCATTCAGCAGGGCATCCTGTTTTTGGTCTTGGAAAAGGAAAACTTCCAAAATTGACAGATATTAATCTTTTGGATAAAGAAGTTGCCGATGATTTTAAGGATTTCGCATGAATATTTTACTCGACACACATATTTTGATATGGCTTCATGCGAATGATGAGCAGCTTTCAGAAAAAGCAAGAAAAATCCTTTTAGATGAAACAAACACTGTCTATTACAGTTCCGTAAACATTTGGGAGATACAAGTAAAAAATATAAAATCACCAAATTTATTTCCATACGATGCGAAACTTATAAACGACTTAAGTATTGAAGCAAATTTGATATGTCTGTCTCTTCTTCCTAAACATGCGATTATGTTAAGAACTCTTTCATATCCAAAGAACCTGCCACCCCATAAAGACCCATTTGACAGAATGTTGATTTGTCAGGCAAAGGTAGAAAATATGTTGCTTATGACACACGACAGCTTGATTCCAAACTACAATGAACCTTGCGTGCTTTCTGTTTGACATTATTAATTTGAACTGCTCTCTCGCCCATATCTAAATACATAAAAATAGCCCCTGCTAAAAAAGCAAGGGCGGGCGACAGCGGCTCAAAGAGCGTAACAGCTGCAATTCCTTGCAACCCACTATCCAATATAGCAGAATTTATGCAAAAGTCAAGATGCCGATTTTTAAAAGCAACAGCGGACGCTTTGCCTTGCGCCCGCCGAAGTTAAGTCAGAAAAGCGATGCTCGCTTTACTCAGATGCAGTTGATTTTGTAAGTGTGCAAGTTCCGCCCATAGAAGCCATCGCTGGAACATAGTAAGTGATTGCGTCAGTTCCAAAGACAACGTAGTTTGACGAGGCAGTCGTGTAATTGTCAACAGTCAAGTCGCCATTCTTTGTGTTTGTCGAGTCGCTCTGCGCTGCGACAACATAGTTTCCATCTGTGTTTTTGAGCCAGAGGATTTTTGTGTATGTCGCAGGATGTCCGCTGTTGAGCGTGAATTTTCCGTCCGCAATTGTCAATGAAACTTCGCTCTTCGTTCCCATCACAGTCATGCTTCCTGTGTATGTGCCGAAAAGGTCAGTCTGCGCGGCAACAGTATACGGAAGCTGTTTTGTCAGCTCCATGCTTTTATTCATTGCAGGAACCGTATATGTGACTTTATCACCAAAAGTTATATAGCAGGAAGCGGCTGTTGTGTAGTTCGCAACGGTCAAGTCGCCGTTCTTTTTGTTTGTCGTGTCGCTCTGAGCCGCGACAACGTAGTTTCCGTCATCATTTCTGAGCCAGAGAATCTTTGTGTAAGTGCCATAGCTTCCCTGACTAACAGAACCTTCTGCAATAGTCACTGTGCTTTCAACAGACGTAGTTCCAACTGTCATCGTTCCCGTATATGTGCCAAGGACATCTGCTGGATACACATTGAGTGTCAC
>CAZURC010000093.1:0-8122 GCA_964623405.1 uncultured Treponema sp. | reverse complement strand
GAGTATTCTGTCATGTAGCCTGATGTCTTCTGCTTTGTGGCTACGATGACAGTGTATTCTCCAGATGCAATGCCTTGTGGAACAGCTATGTCGATTGTACGCCTTGTGCGGCGGATGTACTGCTTTGCCCTGATTGTTCCCTCTTTTTTCCCTCCATTTTGTGTAAGAAATACTCCCTGCTTCTCATCCTCTGCGTCAAAGGCAAGGTAGTCTCCATGTATGCGGATAACCTCTCCGGCCTTTGCTTTCAGCTCGACTGACTCTTTGGCGTCCTTTGTTATGTGTGTTATAAGGTTTATTTGCGGCGTCATCACAGTTCCTTCGGCCTTGCTCTTGTACAATGCTTGGCTAGAGAGCTTTTCTTCTGTTTTCCGGTTTGCGCTCGCCCTGAGCTCAAAGTGGTTGTCATTCTTGCCGTTTATAAAAGCTGTAGACTCTGATTCTGCTGTTCCTCTCGCCGCCAGGCACAGGGTTGCCCAGGGAAGCTTTACCTTGTATCCCTCCATAAGCATGTTGTTTACCACTTGCTCCATGACCGTAAGCGCCGCCGCCGCATCCGCCTCTGTAAGGGTGGAGTTGTACTGAACCATTTGCTTTATTATCTCATCCCTGTCCGCCACGCCTTCTGCGGCGACGGAAAAGCAGTAGGTTTTCGTGTCTGTCCTTGTGTTGTTTCTTACTGTCCTTACTTCAATCATAGTGTTCCTCCATGCGTTACGAGCAGGCTTGTCATTCTCTCAAGCCCGCCTTCTTTGTCTGTAATATATATTGCCCTGGAATAAGAGAAGCGCACTTTTTTTCTCAAAAAAAAGCTAATTTTGTCTTGAAATTAAGCTGGTTTCGCCTTGAAATTAAGCTGATTTCGCCATGTAACCAGGCTGATTTCACTTCTAAGGCCGCATGACTGTGGATTTTATCCGCTTGCGCTTTTATAGCCGGCCGGCAGCGCAGAACGCACAAAGCGCGCCTTGTCTTGCTTTGCACAGGCCGTGCATGAGAGAGGAATTATAATTTTCTGTTCGCTATTTTCCTAAAATTTGACAAATTGTTATTTCGGCTACAGACTTAATTCATTAAAACTTCATTGCGGAGGTCACTATGAAAAAATCCTTGTTTGTCTTTGCGGCGGCGGCTTTAGTCCTGCCTGCATTTGTGTCTTGTTCAAAAAAATCCGAGGCTAAGCTGTCCAATGTCCAGCAGATAATTGCGCAGGCAGAGGATATGTCATTTGATGAGCTTTGCAAGAAGGCTATCGAGGAGTCAAGGAACGCGACTCTAAAGGGAATTGGAAACTCCAGCCGCGGGAAAACCGCCGGAGCCGCTTTTGTCCAGTATCTACAGTCCATTGATCCTACATACGCCGGAAAGCTTGACTGGTCGCAGCCAAAGAACAACTCAATTTTCACAACCTTAAATGTTGACTATAAGAGCGCGAACCCTGAGTATTTCATGACGCTTATCCAGGACGGAAACCAGATTGAAAGCAAGATGATGGAGACAGGTGTCTTGAGAACCTTTATCCCTAAGGAATGGGCAGAGGCAAACCATCTGTCAAAATCCAATTATCCGCAGCTCCTGCCGCTCCAGACTCTGAATAAGGTATTCATGTACAACAACCTGGGCGGCGCGAAATTCACAAACTGCTGGGACTTTGTAGCTCCTGGAACTCACGGACTTTTCATGGGCGTGAACTCTGAGCTTGTCGGAAAGAACTTCCTTTATATGCTTACTGCGGACAAATACGCAACCTGGCTCAAGAATGCTTACGACAAGCTTCCTAGCGACAAGAAGGCCTTGTACACATCTGCAATCAACGAGTGCGAGAAGCTTGCTGAGAACTTCGGGCTTGAGTCAAAGAACGCGAAATACGGACTTGCGTTCGCCAAGCTCTGGACTGAGAACTACAACGAGGAGACTGATGACGGACCTATCTGCAACAGCATAGTTAAATCTTCCGCTGCGGGAGAATTCGCGCTTATCGTATACTCAAAGCTCCGCTCTGTCGCAGAGACTGCCGATGTCTCTGTAAAGAATATCAATGTTGCGGCTTATGAGAACGGCTATGTTGGAATAGGCGGCTACGGATACTCTCACTACCTTGAAGTTCTGGACTCTTCTCCTTATCCATGGACAGCCTGCGCCTTTATCGCTTACATGGTCACAAAGCTTGACGGCTTCAGCGCATGGGGAAAAGACATGGGCGGGTATTCCTCTAACCCTGTGCTTGCGGCGGAGAACGAGGCTCAGTTCCATCATAGCACAGCCGGAGGAGCAGAGTTCCCTTCTAAGAATGACCGCGGCCTTGACTGGTGGGCGGCGGAGAACGGCGGAGAGCTTGTAATTGAGGACCCTCAGTACTGCGCTCTTGTCTCTGTAGACCTGGGCGACTGGATTGATATTACAAGATCTAATAAAAAATAAAAAACAATGATGTGGTGGTTGAGTAGCGTTAGCGTATCGAAACCACCACAAGACCTGACAATTTTTTGAAAGGTGGTTACTTCGCTTCGCTCGTGCCTACGGGCGACAAGCTCAACCACCACGAAAGCTGGAGGTTCCACAATGGCAGCTGCAATTTCTCTTCAGACCCAGCTAAAGCTCAATAAAATCAAGACATTCTTTTACAAGCCGCAGAACGTGATTCTTCTCCTTTGCGGAGTTGTCCTTTCCATAACGACAATTGCGCCTATTATTTATCTTATAAAGGATACGGTTTCTGTACATGCGGGAACTGTCGATGCGGTGAGGACTGGCCTGAAAGAAGGCCAGATGACTTTCTACAACTGGGTTGACTTGTTCACAGGAAGGCTCGCAAGGGCGAACTTGTGGAAGCCTCTCTTGAACACTGTCCTGCTTTCAGTTTTCTCATGCTTTATAGCGATTTTCTATGGCGGTCTTTTTGCCTATCTTGTGACGCGCACAAACATGAAGTTCAAGAAATACCTAAGCGCGATTTTTATCTTTCCATATATAATGCCGCAGTGGACGCTTGCAATGGTATGGCGGAACGTGTTCAACAGCAATGCGGTTACAGGAGGCGCAGACGGGCTTCTGGCCTCTCTGTTCGGAATAAGAATGCCGCTCTGGTGGTGCCAGGGGCTTTTCCCCTCCGCGCTTGTCCTGGGCCTTCACTATGCGGCTTTCGCGTATATCCTGATTGGCGGAATTTTCCGCAACATGGACGCGAACCTTGAGGAGGCGGCGACAATCCTTGATACTCCGCGCTGGAAGATTTTTCTTCATGTTACGATTCCTCTTGTGAAGCCTGCTATTCTCTCGACAATTCTTCTTGTCTTTGGAAGCTCTATGGGAAGCTATCCTGTTCCTCATTATCTGCGTCTTGAGACTTTATCAACAAAATATGTCGGGCTAAGCTCATCGCGTGCTGGCGAGGCGAGCGTAATCGCTGTGATTATGATGGTCTTTGGAATCGCTATTCTTCTCCTGAACCAGAGAAGCACGTCCAGTCGGCAGAACTTTACGACTGTGACTGGAAAGTCAGGACAGATTACAAAGACAAACCTCGGAAAAGCCGGCAAGTACATTGTAGCCGCGGTTTTCGCTGTCATAACGCTCTTTACGAGCATTTATCCTATTATCTCGTTTGCGATTGAGACCTTCCTTCCGAATCCGGGCGACTACAGCTTCCTGAAGACGGGAGATTTCTCCATGCTCACGACAAAATGGTGGATGACATCAGACACTTTGGGCGAGTACGGGCTTTTTGGCCAGCTTGGTATGCTCTACAACAACCAGATATGGAAGTCCTTTGCGGGGCAGCTTTTTGTCGCTGTATGCTGCGCGCTCTGCGCCGGAACAATAGGAACTCTCGTCGGATACGCGGTCGCAAAGGCAAGACGGAGCAAGGCGGCGGCCTACGTAAATTCCGTCGCGTTTCTTCCGTATTTAATGCCTTCGCTCTCTGTTGGTGTCGCTTACTTGATTTTTGGAAAGGCCCTTTCAATCGGAGGAACGTTCCTGATTTTGATTCTTGTTGGAACTGTAAAGTACATTCCGTTCGCAAGCCGCGCGTCATTGAACTCAATGCTCCAGCTTTCAGGCGAGATTGAGGAGGCGGCCTTGATTCAGAATATTCCATGGGTAAAGAGGATGTTCGGAATCATAATTCCAATACAGAAAACCTCTATTCTCTCAGGATTCCTTCTTCCGTTCATGACTTGTCTGCGCGAGCTCACATTGTTCATGCTCCTTTGCGACCAGTTCAAGATTATGACGACTGCGATGGATTACTTTGACGAGATGGGACTTTACGCTTTCTCAAGCGGAATGAACCTTATCCTGATTGTAACAATTTTGATTTTTAACGCGCTCGTGAACAAGCTCACCGGCGCAAGCATAGACAAGGGCGTAGGAGGTAACTAGTATGCCGCAGATTAAACTTACAAACGTCACCAAGCGCTGGGGAAAATTCTTCGGCGTGGACAACCTTGACCTTTTGATAGACAACAACGCTTTTGTCACTCTGCTCGGACCTTCCGGATGCGGAAAGACGACAACGCTCAGAATGATTGCGGGGCTTGAGACTCCGACGAGCGGAAGAATCGAAATCGGCGACACAGTTGTATTTGACAGCGACAAGGGAATCAACATTCCGGCGAACAAGCGCAAGGTGGGATTCTTGTTCCAGAACTACGCGCTCTGGCCGAATATGACAGTCTACAAGAATATCGCGTTCGGACTTAGCAATATAAAGGATGAGCTTCCTGTATATGACTTTGAGGCCAAGACTTTAGACCAGACTACCGACATCCTGCGGAGCTCAGTGGAGCTTGTTGACCTTGTGAACAGCTGCAAAGGCAAGGACGGAAAGATTGACGAGGAGAAAGCTCTCCTTAAAATCATAGACACGTTCACGGTCTCTATGCAGACCGCAAGGAAAGTCTATGCGATGAAGCTTCACTTGGAAAAGTATCCTTCTGAAAAAGCTGACGCTCTTTGCAAGCAGCTTGAGGCAAAGATTGGGGAGATACGCATGTCTTACGCTAAGAAAGGTCTTTCCCTGAGTGATGACTTTGCTGTTGTGCAGAACGGAAATATCATCAAGAAGACCCGCAAGCTGACTGCTGAGGAGATTGACCTTGCCGTGCGGCGCGTGAGCCGCGTTGTAAAAATCGGAATGTTCATGGACCGCTATCCTGCCGAGCTTTCCGGCGGACAGCAGCAGCGTGTCGCGATTGCCCGTACTCTTGCTCCGGAGCCAAGCGTTCTGTTTATGGACGAGCCGCTCTCAAACCTTGACGCTAAGCTCCGCCTTGAGATGCGCTATGAGCTTCAGAGGCTCCATATTGAGACGGGAAGCACTTTCGTCTATGTTACGCATGACCAGATGGAGGCGATGACGCTTGCGACAAAAATCTGCCTGATAAACAACGGAGTCTTGCAGCAGTACGACGCTCCTCTTGATGTATACAACTCGCCTAAGAACCTCTTTGTCGCGGACTTTGTCGGCAATCCTTCAATCAACTTTATCGATGCAAAGGGAATCCAGAGCGGAAATGGGCTTGAGCTGGAGCTCTTTGACGGAAAGAAGATTCTGTTCAAGCCGGAAGAAAAAGACGGAAAGCCGTTCAATCTTGCGGAATGGTACAAGAGCCGCGATGATGACGCTGAGGCGGAGGCAAGGAAGCTGGAGGAAGCTTCAAGGCAGAAAGGCTATGTTGAGAAGCAGAACAAGGATGAGGTCTTCAAGTATCACATTGCGAAAGTTGACGAGGAGGAAGGTCTTGCGGGCAAGAAAGATTCTGTGCCGGAGAACGGCGACTTTGTTCTTGCGGTGCGGCCTGAGTTCATAAGGATTTCTGACAGCGGAATGTTTGAGGGCGAAATCTCCGGCGCAATGCCTACCGGAATGGAGTCTACCATAAAGGTGAGTGTAGGGGAGTTCCTTTTGACAAGCGTTGTCTTTGGCGGGGTTACGTTCAAGATTGGAAGCAAGGTTCATCTTGACTTTACCGGCGGCGAGCTGATGCTTTTTGACAGGAAGAGCGGAAAGCTCATGACACACGGAAAAATTGAATAGGCCGTGGTGGGTGAGCCTGTCGCTCGTATAGTTTGCGGATGATTTCGATAAACTCAATCATCGCAATGATGGACTCAATCATCACAACGAGGGTTTCTTGAACAAAAGCCTTTTCTTTCAGCGCGTGATGCATCCGGATTTGCTCCACGGAAGCATCACGAGGTCTCTGCTCTGCTTTTCATTTCCATTGTTTGTCTCATACATATTCCAGCAGCTATACAATGCGGTGGACACTGTCGTCATTGGACGGCTGCTGGACGAGAATGCTCTTGTGAGTGTCGGCGCGTGCACAGCCCTGTACGAGCTGCTTGTGGGGTTCGGCATGGGATTTGGAAACGGACTCGGAATTGTGGCAGCAAAGGCATTCGGGGAAGGAGACTGGGAAAAGCTCAAGAGAATTACAGCTTCTTCTATTATAATTACGCTTTGCGTGACTGTGTTCATAACGCTGTTCTCCTTTTTCTTCCTTAAGCCGATCATGGTTCTCTTGAACACACCCGCTGAGCGTCTGGAGGATTCTCTTTCTTATATCAGCGTAATAATGAGATTCTGCGGAGTCCTTTTTGCGTACAACCTTTTCGCAAGCCTGCTCCGCGCAATCGGCAACTCCTTTGTTCCCCTGCTGTTCTTGATTTTCTCCTCTCTGACTAATATTGCCCTGGATATTGTCTTTATAAAGTCAGCTCATTCTATCCAGGGAGCGGCTGTCGCTACTGTTTTCTCTCAGATGATTTCCGCAGCTCTGTGTCTGCTCTACATTTCCTTTAGGGCCAGGAAGCTCGTTCCGTCGGCAAGGCATTTTAAGGCTGAGGCCTCCTTGTACAAGGACTTGACAGGGCAGGGGCTTTCTATGGCCGTTACAAGCGCGTTTGTGCATACCGGCACTGTGATTCTTCAGAGCGCAATCAATTCTCTTGACCAGATGGTGATTGCGGGGCATCTGTGCGCGAGGAAAATCTTTTCTCTTACGAACCTTCCTATCATGACGCTTGGCATGGGGCTTTCAACCTTTGTGTCGCAAAATCTTGGCGCAAGGCAGATTGCGAGGATAAGACGCGCTGTGAGAATCTCTGTTCTGCTTACGACAATCTGGGCGGCAGTTCTCTTTATTCCTTCATGGTTTTTTGCGGAAAGCCTTGTAAAGCTCATGTCCAGCTCTGCCAATCCAATCCTGGTTGGATATGCAACGAGATACATTCTTTTTACAATCCCGTTCTACGTTGTTCTAGGCGGTCTTATTATCTTGCGGAATGCGCTGCAGGGGCTGGGAAAGAAGATACTTCCGCTTATATCAAGCGTTATAGAATTTGCGGGGAAGGTTGTTTTCACCCTGCTTGTGATTCCTGTACTGGGGAGCTGGGGCGTTATTTTGTGCGAGCCGCTAATCTGGTGCGCGATGCTTCTGCAGCTCGCGTTTGTGTACTTGAGATGGGCAGGAGTTCGGAAATGACAGCGGCAGAGTGAAAAGATACGTCACCCTGAACTTGTTAGCCTTCGGCGGCTTCTCACAGGGGCTGCAAATAGATTCCGAAATAAATTCGGAATGACATAAATTTAAGGAGACAGAAAAATGACCTACAGCAAAATCAGCGTTGGCGGAATCAAAATCTTCTACCGCGAGTGCGGAAATCCCAAGAATCCAACTATGGTTCTTTTCCACGGATTCCCTTCCGCGAGCCATATGTTCCGCGAGCTGATGCCGCTTTTGGAAAGCAAGTTTCACTTGATTGCGCCGGACTATCCGGGATTCGGGCAGAGCGAAAGCCCAAGCCGCGATGTTTTCCCCTACACGTTCGACAATCTTTCAAAAGTGATGGACGATTTTCTTGACGCGCTCCAAATCGAAAAGTTTTATATGTACGTCTTTGACTACGGCGCGCCGGTTGGTTTTAGAATCGCGCTGAAAAATCCGCAGAAAATCTTAGGAATCGTAAGCCAGAACGGAAACGTGTACAAAGAAGGACTGGGCAAAAAGTGGGCGGCACGCGCTGAATACTGGAAAAATCCCACAAAGGAACTGCGTGAAAGCTACAAATCTGCGTTCGCAAAGGAAACCGTCATCGGCCAGTACACTTTCGGAAC
>CAZURC010000092.1:6495-8184 GCA_964623405.1 uncultured Treponema sp. | reverse complement strand
CCTACGAGACACATCCACTCGGCTTGGGCGCAGAGGGTGTCGCCTACGTAGGCTTTGCCGGACTGGACTACCATGTTCTTGGTGCAGCGCTTGTTCTCTACTTCCATGCGGACGGTGTCGCCTGGTCTTACCTGGTGCTTGAACTTGACGTTGTTCACTGTGGCAAGGAAGAAAAGGCTTCCCTCCTCAAACTTCTTCTGAAGGCTCAGAGCCGCTCCTCCGCCTTGCGCCATTGTCTCTATGAGAATTACGCCTGGCACAACCGGATACTCTGGAAAGTGTCCCTTAAAGAAAAAATCCTCGTCTGTGAACTTGCGTGTGCATACACAGCCGTTCTCGTCATAGCTTTCGATTGTGTCCACAAACAGAAACGGCTTTCTGTGCGGCAAAAGCGACTCTATATCTGTAAAAGGTGTTCCCATAATCAGTCTACTCCGCTTTCTTGAATACAAGAATTCCGTTGTGGCCGCCGAAGCCGAAGTTTCCGCTCATCGCCACAGGAACATCAATTGAAAGACCTTTGTTCGGTGTATAGTCAAGGTCGCATCCGCCCTCTACGTCCGGGTTGTCAAGGTTGATTGTCGGAGGGATAAAGCTGTCCTCGATTGCCTTTACGCAAACAAGAGCCTCAAGGGAACCTGCGTTGCCCAGGCAGTGTCCTGTCATTGACTTTGTTGATGAGATATGGAGCTTGTATGCCCAGTCTCCAAACGCGTTCTTGAGCATCTGTGTCTCGCCTGAGTCGTTAAGGTGTGTTGATGTTCCGTGGGCATTGTAGTAGACAACATCCTCTGGCTTTATTCCAGCATCCTTGAGCGCAAGTGTCATCGCGCGCGCGCCCTCTTTTCCGTCCGGATTAGGCGCTGTAAGGTGATAGCCGTCTGTTGTAGCTCCGTAGCCTGCGACTTCCGCATAGATTTTTGCTCCGCGTGCCTTAGCGTGCTCGTATTCCTCAAGTATAAGGATTGTAGCTCCCTCTCCCATTACAAAGCCGTCGCGGTCCTTGTCAAACGGGCGGCTTGCTTTTGTCGGGTCGTCCACCCACTTTGACGAAAGAGCCTGCAGCACTCCGAAGCTGATGTTTGTAAATCCGTTCACCGCTGACTCTGTTCCGCCGGCGAGCGCTACATCAACTCTTCCGCTTCTGATCTGGTCCAGCGCATGTCCGATTGCGTCTGTTCCAGAGGCACAGGCAGTGCAGATTGTGTGGGCAGGGCCGTGGATATGGTTCACAATGCAGATGTTTCCCGCAGCCTCGTTTGGAATAAGCTCCGGAACTGTCATTGGAGGAACACGCTTCATGTCTGAGTTGAAGTATGCTTTTAAGCCTGACTCTGTAACCTCGAATCCGCCGATTCCGACTCCAAGATAAACTCCTGTCTCATCAAGGACTTCCTGGTTTCCGGCAAGCTTTGAGTCGTCAAGAGCCATGCGGCTTGCGGCGACTGCCAGCTGTGTAAAGCGGGCCATCTTTCTGGCCTCTTTTCCGTCAACATAGTCTGTCACGTTGAAGTTCTTTACTTCCGCGTCATACTTAACCTTGAATGGGGTTGCGTCATATCCAGCGATTGGCGCGACTCCGCTTTTTCCAGCCTTGAGAGAAGCCCATGTCTCGTCAACAGAATTTCCTACCGGGCTGACACAGCCAAGTCCAGTTACTACTACTTTTCTCATCTTAGTTTTCTCCAT
>CAZURC010000092.1:4555-6395 GCA_964623405.1 uncultured Treponema sp. | reverse complement strand
CCGCCGTCAACGCCAATCACTTGCGCTGTGATATAGGCGCTCAGGTCGCTGGCAAGGAATAGAGCGGCATTAGCCACGTCTTCCGGTGTTCCAGCGCGCTTGAGAGGGATGCGCTCAACCATCGCTTTCTGCAAGTCCTCCTTGAGAACTGCTGTCATGTCGGTGGAGATAAATCCAGGCGCAATGCAGTTTACACGCACGCCTCTTCCCCCGACTTCCGCAGCGAGCGACTTTGAGTATGCGATGAGACCGCCCTTTGAGGCAGCATAGTTCACCTGCCCTCCGTTTCCGTGCAAACCGACAATAGAGGACATGTTGATTATAGAGCCTGCCCTCTTTCTTATCATGTCGCTGGAAACAATCTGGCAGATGACAAATGCGGCGGTAAGATTCACACGGAGGACATCGTCCCAGTCTGTCTTCTTCATGCGGAACGAAAGCCCGTCACGAGTAATTCCCGCATTGTTTACAAGCACATCAAATCCGCCCGACTCTGCAAGAGCAGCCTTTACAACCTCTGTAACCTGCTCCGCGTTGCCGACATCAGCGTATATCTCATGGAAAGCTGTTCCTCTCTCCTTTGCGAGAGACTCCAGCTCCTCTTTTCCTGCGCTAGGCTTTGAGCAAAGCCCCCAGACCTCGCATCCGTTCTTTATGAATGTCTCTGCGATTCCTCGCCCTATTCCACGTGAAGACCCTGTTACAAGAGCCTTTTTATTCTGCAGCAGCATGATTTATTTCTCCATTTTATTAATCTAAAGTGTAAATACTGACTCGGCAGTGTTCACTGCGACAGCCGGCAGCTGTGCGCCGTATTCTGTCTGACCCCACAGACCTGTCAGGACTTTTCCTGGCCCGACCTCAAGGACTGCCCATTCTCCGCCGTCTTCCTTTATCAAGTCGGCAAGCACCTTCTCCTCGTCTGTCCAGCGTACTGGATGAGTAAGATGGTCAACGGCGCTTTCCTTTGCAGGCGCTCCCTTTGTAACTTTCTTGCCGGTAACATTTGAGAACAACGGAATTTTTGGATCTGAGAATGTATAAGGCTCAAGAGCAACCTTGAAGGCATCCGCCGCTCTCTGCATAAGAGGACAATGGAACGGCCCCGCAACCGCAAGACGCACGACTCTGCGCGCTCCAGCCTCCTTAGCAGCCTGCTCCGCCTTTAGAAGTCCCTCGGCAGTTCCTGAGATAACAGTCTGCTTTACTGAGTTAAGGTTGGCGGCATAAGCGCCTTCTATTCCAGCCGCTATCTCCTCAACCCTTTCCGGCGGAAGACCAAGCACTGCGCTCATTCCAGGCGCGTTTCCCTCGTTCTCCTTTGCAATCTTCTCGCAAACTTCCTGCATTATGGCGCCACGCTTGCATACTATCTTTATAACGTCCTCAAAGCTTAATATTCCCGCCGCGTAAAGAGCAGGGAACTCTCCAAGAGAAAATCCCATCGCCGCGGAAGGCTCGATTCCCTTTGACTTTAAGGCAGCCATTATGGCAAGGCTGGCCGCTGTTATCGCAAGCTGGCTGTTGTCTGAGCGGTTAAGCTCCTCCTGGGGAGTGCTCCAAAGAAGCTTTGCGACATCTTTTCCTGCGACGGCGGAAACATCTTCAATAACTTTCTGCGCCTCTGGGAATGTCTCGCAAACATCCTTTATCATGCCCTGAGCCTGCGCTCCCTGTCCTGGAAACAAAAAAGCATATTTCTTAGCCATGTCTTTCCTCCAATCAAGTCTCTTTTGATTTTGACAAAAATCAACAAAATGTCATTTTGCACAGTTTATAAAAATCACTTTGATTATGCAAGAGGAAAATAAAAGATGAATCAGGAAGCGATATGCTGCAA
>CAZURC010000092.1:0-4455 GCA_964623405.1 uncultured Treponema sp. | reverse complement strand
GCGTTTGCAAGCTGATACTTTATGAATAGACTGAATGTCTCCTCGTCCATCGCGTTAAGCTCGCGCCTCATGTAGTCGCTAGGTCCGTCCGCCGCGATAATCTTTATCCTCTCAAGTCCGCTCTTTCTGTTAAGCTCGTCTATGTCCTCAAGCCTGAGATAGCTGTAAAGCTCGTCTTTTCCGCTGACTGTATGGAAATCCTCTGTAACGCTGCCGTTGTGCACACATTCCCTTATCTTGTTCTTCTTAAAGCAATACTCGATTATGCTGTAGTCGTTCATGACGTAGGCGGCTAGTATGTATCCGCCTTTCTTTGTCACACGCTTTGCCTCACTGAATGCGCGGAGCCGCTCCTCCTGAGTATGAAGATGATACATCGGCCCGAAAACCAGTGTTATGTCAAAATTACCATCGGGAAGAAAGCTCAAGTCAAGCGCGTTTCCTGGCCAGATATGCACTCCGCTCTGGTGCTTTGACTCAATCATCTTGCGGTTGCGCTCTACAAGCTCCACTGCCGTGACAGAGTGTCCCTCCTTTGCAAGAGCGACAGAATAACGTCCGGTTCCTGCTCCGACATCCAGGATAGAAAGCCCCTCACGGCCGCCGATGCAGTCATGGATATAGCGCATGGACACGGTGAACTCCACGGTTCCATGCCTTGTTTCAAGACGGTGCTCCTCATTGAATTTATTATAATAGGACTCAAGCGGTGTCATTCTCATACGACGGCGGTAAATTTAGGAACAGCCTCAGCAGTCATCGGCTTGCTGAAGAAGTAGCCCTGGATATAGTCGCAGTGCATTGCGCACAGCTTGTCATATTGCCATTTATGCTCAACTCCTTCAACAGTGAGCTTCATTCCAAGACCGTGCACTAGGCGCACTATATTCTGTATAAACGACTCCTTGCCGTCAACAAGATAGTTGTCCACAAGAGACTTGTCTATCTTGACTTTCTTTGCCGGAACAAATGTGAGATAGCTCAGGGATGAATAGCCTGTCCCGAAATCATCAAGCGCAAGGCTAACCCCAATATCAGACAAGTCGTCAAAGAGCTGCTTTGCCCTTTCCTTCTTGCCGATAAAAAGACTCTCTGTTATCTCAATTTCCAGCATCTCAGGCGGTATATTGTACTTTTCCATAAGGGACTTGAGATAATGGACGTACTCGTCATCAACAATCTGCCCGTTGGAATAGTTTATCGCGACTTTTCTAAGAGACATTCCCTCTGACCGCCATATATCCATCTGGCGAAGAACTTTCTCTGTGACTATGCGGCCAATTTGAGTGATAAAGCCGCGGTCCTCCGCCACTGGAATAAAGTCGCCCGGGCCGATTGGATAATCCTGGAGCCTTACAAGAGCCTCAAAGCCGTAAACATCGCCGGTAAGCGCTGTCACCTGCGGCTGATAGCGTATCTCGAATCCGCCTTTCCCGCACTCCTCCTTTAATATTTCAACAATCTTGTTACGTCTGACCATAGTCTCCTTCATCTCTGGAGCAAAGGCCAGTATTGAGCCGCTTCCGATTTTCTTGGCCTCGTACATCGCAATGTCCGCGTTTGTAATCAAGTCATCATAGCTCATGTCCGGCTCTGAGTCCGCAAAGCCAAGTGTCGCTGTTATATCAAGAGTCATTCCATTGAACTGCACAGGTGTATCCAGGAGCTTGCGCAGCGCCTCTATTTCCTTTCCGTTTTTCTCTATGTGCCCGCACTTGTGCACAAGGATAAACTCGTCACCCCCATACCGCGCGGCGAAATACTCGTTGGTCGAGGCAAGCTTAGCAAGTCTGCGCCCATACTCCTGCAGGACAAAATCCCCGCAAGCATGTGTGTATGTGTCGTTGTAGTTCTTAAAGTCGTCAATATCCATAAAGAAAAGACTGAACGGCACTCCGGTTCTTATAATACGCTTCAGCTCCTGCTCTCCGTGTATTCTGTTTGGCAGCTCCGTAAGACCGTCGTTGTTCGCTACAAAGGTGAGCTTTGTCTTTGAGTCCATAAGCTCCTTGTTTGTCTGTCTCATTCTCTTGTTCATCAGCATCATAACGCCGTTCACTTTCCTGGAATTTGTATAGCTGGCGGCGAAGAACACAAGCGCAAGAACAAGGGAAATACTGATAAGCAAGAACGGGAACATCACCTTTCCGTACTGCTCAAAGAAATTCGCATTCTTGTTCACAAAGACAGTTCCAGATGGCAGGACTCCTGTGCTGAGCCTCATTCTCTTGAGCACAGCGTAATCAAACCTGTAGATTCCCTTGTCGTCAAATCCCAGCTCAAAGGAGTCCAGGGGACGGCCGTCAAGGATCTGCCTGACATTACGGACTGTGCGGCATGCGGCGACATAATGGTCAAAAATCTTGCCTCCGACAAAGCCGGCTCCGATTCCTACGGTGTTTGTCCTATAGACAGGAATGCCTCCAAGATAAGTCTGGATAAAATCAACAAGCTCGTACACTGTGAAGGAATTGCTGTGCGCATAGGACTGGAGAGAAGACAGACAGATTGCGACAGAATCCTTGGAAACTCCATCAAGTCTTCTGGCAAGCTCATTGGGAGCATAGCTGGATATTGTTATAAAGCTGTAGTCGAGGTTAGGGTACCTTAGCATGGCTTTCTCAACCTGGCTTTTGTCGCCTTTTCCTGTGACAGAGTCGTCTACAAGATATGTAATGGAAGAGACACGGGGATTCTGCTCAATTATAACCTCCAGGGTGTCTTCCACAAAAAGCTTTTCTATCGAGCCTGTTATCCAGGGATTTTCCACAGCGCGCCTGGCATGATCAATATCGCTTACACCAAAAAATACAATAGGCGTACGGGGAAACAGCTCATCCTGGTATTTTTCTATAAAGCGCAAGGCTGGATCATCGCTTACAATAACAGCGTCATAGCTTCTGCGGCTCACGCTCAGCTTATGCTTGAGTGTCTGATAGAACAAGCTGAAGTTCTGCTCAGAGTCATAGTTAAGCATATCCATGTACATCACTTCGTACATAATCCGCTCTTTCGCCATTGTGTCGCTTATTCCGGCAAGCTGGTCCTTTGCGACAGTGTAGCTTGGGTCATAGGAGCTTATATAAAGCACGTTTCCTACAGAAGGCGCAGTAAAGTCCTCGGGAGTTAAATGGCTCTTAAAATACTGGAGATAGCGGAAAAGGAGGATGGAAATTCCCCATAGGAAGCATAATACCGCAAGAACAACACTCAAGACACAGAATATATAAGACTTTCTTCTGCCCATAAAACAAGCCCCAGACTACGAAATTCCCACATAGTAATTATAGCATGATAAAAAAAATCAGATTCTTTTAATGTATTAAAATTATGTTATAAAGGGAGTTTTTAGCTGTCTTGCCCTTTCCCCGACACTCTATGTCGCTATCCGGCATTAAACTCTTAGCATCAACATATACGGGAGGCTAAGATAACTATGGCAATGCTCTTTTTATTGGCTGGATTTATAGGATTATGGGCAGTTACAGAAATAATTGAGAATGTGCTGAGCGAAAGACGTCAGCACAGGCAGACAAAGTACCTGCGCTGGCTTGACTAGGAGTCCTTTCTATATTCCAAGCAGGAGATCAGACGGAGTGTCTATGACAAAGTCTGCATTGAACTGCTTGAATTCCTCCATGCTGCCGTAGCCCCAGAGACACGCGCAGCATGGAATGCCGTTCTTGTGAGCGCCTTCTATGTCGTTGTTGCGGTCTCCAATCATGAGGACTCGTCCGCTCCTGACCTGGCTTTCCAAAGAGCGCTCTTTTAGCACATACGCAATGACCTGCTCCTTTGAGTCGCGCCCGCTTGCAAGATCCGCGCCGCCTGCAAATTCAAAATACTGCGCTATGTCAAAGTTCCTTAGAATCGGATTCATGTACATTTCAGGCTTTGCCGTGGCGACAATAAGATGCTTTCCCTTTTCCTTTAGGGCAGACAGTGTCTCCTTTATTCCGTCAAACAGTGAATTCTCATATATTCCTTTCTCTGTGTAGCGCTCCTGGTATTTTAGGAGAGCTTTTTTTGCCATCTCGTCTGAAAAGCCGTAGATTCTCTTGAATGACTCGGTCAGAGGAGGTCCTATAAAAAGGTTGAGCTTTTCCTCGTCTGTCTCCTCCATTCCGAAAGAGTTTAGCGCGTACTTAACACAGTTTATGATTCCAGGAGCGGAGGCTGTCAGAGTTCCATCCAGATCCCATAGAAGATAGTCAAAGTTCAGGAGATTAGGTTTTTGCATAGAACAATATTAGCGGAAAGCGAATTATTTAGGAAGAAAGATTTGTTTAACACGCGCAGCTTTTACAATGACAACTGGCTTTTCTAAGAAAATGGCTTCTGGTCGCGTAGCGTGTGTCAAAACCGCACAATAATGTGCTACACGCTGGTTTGCCTTGGAGCTATATACGTGCCGCTGTCGCGGCTGCAAACCAGAGTGTTTTTGCCACCCGCTCC
>CAZURC010000091.1:0-8286 GCA_964623405.1 uncultured Treponema sp. | reverse complement strand
GGCCAAGTATGGGCGCGCATAGGTATGAAGGGGAATTCGTAGAAATGCGTATTCCCTTATATAAATCCGCTTTCTACACTTTTTTAAGGAAGCGACAGAAGAGGAAAGAGGAAAATGTCATGAGGGGGGCAGGAAATTGCTGACATGGTAAGGAGCGGGCTGAGGGAAAGCCTGGCTCTTTTGCGGATTCCCTTTTTCTTATAAAGAACGCTTTTTTCTCTTTGCAAAATCATAAAACTAGCCGATAATAAGGACGGAGAATTTTCTAAAGTCCGTCTTTTTCATAAGGCGGATCAGAAAATCTTAGAAGTTAATAATGTTGGAACTAGCTGAATATAAATCTGTTGTTGACAATGCTTCAATGCCTGTCGTTATCGGCAAGCCTGTCCTCAAGGACAAGAAGCCTGTAGATTTTAAGATTCTATACACTAACAAATGCTTTGCCGTTTTCTTCCCCGGACTCAAGGCTCAGGATGCCCTTTACTCGCAAATCAAGAGCGGTCTGTCTTCTGACATGCAATGGAGCGAAGCGCTCGAGGCTCTTCTAAGAACAGGCCAGATGCAGTCCGGCACGTTCTACTCCGCAAGATTCTCGCGCTGGCTCAAGACCACTCTCCACATAATACTGGACGGGCTTGTCGCGTTCACTTTGGTTGATGTTACGCAGGAAAAGGAGCATGAGCAGCAACTGCGCCGCCAGAATCTTCGCCTCGCGGCTCTTACAGACGAGCTTTCTCTTTCCAAGGAAAACCTGCGCTCAAAGCTTGAGAACATTGAGTCATTGAACGAGGAGCTGGGCTATATCGCCTATCACGATACTCTCACGGGAATCTACAACAAGCAGAGGCTCAAGGCGGACTTGGGCCGATATGAGAAGTCCAGCCTTATGTCCGGTGTCAAATTCGGCATTATCCTTATCGACATAGACAACATGAAGCTCATAAACGACAGCCGCGGACATGCTGCCGGAGACGCTGTTATATGCAACGCCGCCATAATCCTAAAGTCCTTTGTCCGCGACCATATCCGCGCCTACCGCTTTTCCGGCGATGAGTTTATTATTCTAGGCGGGCAGCTCAACTCCCGCGACACGCTCCTTAATATCGCCGACGCTGTTCTTGAGGCGTTCAATGCGCAGGGGATTGAGTTCTCCGCCGGAATCTCAGTCTTTCCTGATGACACGCAGAACACCGAGGAGCTTTTAAAGTTTGCGGATATGGCGATGTATGAGGTCAAGAAAAAAGGCCGAAACAACATCGCGTTCTTCCAGAACATGATGCAGGAGAAATTCCTAAGCCGTCTTACACTTCAGAACAAGCTGTCTGACGCTCTCATGAACAACAGCTTCAAGCTTTACTATCAGCCTCAGTTTGACGTGGCCTCCGGAAAGCTGCGCGGCTTTGAGGCTCTTCTACGCTGGCATGATGACCGGCTGGGATGGATAAGTCCTGAGAAATTTATCCCTCTCGCAGAGGAGACAAGGCTTATTCTTCCGCTGAGCGACTGGGTAATGGACACCGCTCTTTCTACTCTTCATGACTGGGTAAAGGATTTCCATTTTGACGCGCTTATGAGCGTGAACGTCTCTCCGGTGCAGCTCAAGGAGCCGGGGTTTTTGTTCTGGCTTAAGGACAAGATAAAAAAGCATGGCATAGACACTTCAAATCTTGAGATAGAAATCACCGAGGGCGTTCTTATTGACAACAAGGAAGAGACTATAAAGCTCTTGCAGCAGGTGAGGAGCATGGGTATAGGCATTTCTCTTGATGACTTTGGAACCGGCTACTCTTCGCTCAACTATCTCCAGATGCTTCCTATAACAACGCTCAAGATAGACAAGTCGTTTATCGCGAACATAACAAGCAAGACAGGCATCGAAGCCAACATCACGGACTCTATAGTGAACATGGTATCAAAGATGGGGCTCGACACAATAGCAGAAGGAGTTGAAAAGCCTGAGCAGCTGCAAATTCTCAAGGACTTTAAATGCAAGACTGTGCAGGGATTCCTTAAAGGCAAGCCGATGGAAAGAACAAGATGCGACAAGATGCTTGCAGGAGACTCCAGCGCTATTCTCACAATCGCGAACGACGCATAGGCGGAAGAGTATGAGAAAGTTTCTTGCCGCTAGCCTTTTCCTTGCGGCTGCGAGCTGCTGCCTTGCACAGACAAGGCTTGAATTCAAGTACAGCGAGGGCGACAACTTTGCCCTAATCTCCACGGTGAGCGAGGACGTAAAAGTGAACGGCCGCCTGAGCCATCATGCGGAGATTGCAAGCCGCGTTACAGAGCGTGTTGACAAGATTGACAGCGACGGACGCGCGCATATCCTGGGCACCTTTATGACAAGCGAGCAGTCAACTTCTGCAAGCGGAAAGTCAGACGGAACATGGAAATGGGGCGAGAACTTTGAGAGCGAATTCTGGCGCGCAAAGGACGGCCGCTTTGAGATAGAAAGCAAGTATTTTATGCCGGTTATCCGCGATCTTCCGATTTTCCCGGACAAGGAGCTTTCACCGGGAGACGAGTGGACCGCAGAGGGCTACGAGGCTGAGGATCTGCGGCGTGAATTGAATGTGCAGGAGCCGTTCAAGGTTCCATTTACTGCAAAATACAAGTATGAGCGCGATGAGCAAGGAGAAAGCTCGGACAGCGCAAGGGAGAAGCGAGTTTTTCAGGTAATCACTGCAAAATATGCGCTCTATTATGAAACTCCAGATACAGACAGCATGAACAAAGCTTCAGACTATCCTGTTACGACAATGGGCTACTCTGACCGCACTATATGGTGGGACAGCGAAAAAGGACAAATCGACCATTACGAGGAAAAATTCCGCATTGTAATGGAGACTTTCTACGGAAACCAGTACGAGTTCTCAGGGACGACAAGAGCCGCATACACAGAATTCAAGCGGACTGCGACAGAAGAGAACGTAAAGGCTGTCATGGAGAGAATCGACGATATGGGATTAAAGGACATATCCGTCTCCAAGACAGACAAGGGACTGATGATAAGCGTAGAGAATGTCCAGTTCAAGGCGGACAGCGCGGTGCTGGAGGACAGCGAGAAAGAGAAGCTCGTCAAGATAAGCGAGGTTCTTTCCGCCTATCCAGACAACGATCTTCTTATTACCGGCCATACAGCAAGAGCAGGGAGCGAGGAGTCCTGCCAGATTCTAAGCGAGGAGAGGGCAGAAGCCGTTGCAGGCTTTCTCTCAGAGATTGGAGTCCGCGGCAAGAATCACCTGTTTACACAGGGCTTCGGCTCCAAGGTTCCTGTCGCCTCAAATCTTACAGAGCGCGGAAAAAGCAGGAACCGCCGTGTAGAGATAACAATCTTAGATAAATAAAAAAAAAGCGCATTCTTTGCTTTTACTGCAATATATATTGTATGGAAGCTAAGACAAACAAAGAAATCAATACTGATTGCCAAGTGCGCTATGCGTACGCAAGGAAAAAAGAGGTCCTTAGAGCCGCCGTAGAGATGAGAAAGCCTATGGCGGTGTTCTGTGCGACGCAGGGACGGGCAGAGGACACGGCGCGGATTTTCTGCGCATACTTTGGCCCGGGAAAAGCAAAATTCTACCATGAAGGTCTGACAAAAGAAGAGAAATCCTCCGTATTAAAGTGGTTTTGCGCAGCAAGCGATGGAATCCTTGTAGCGACAAGCAGCTGCGTCTCAGAGCTAAGAAGTCTCCGCATGCTGACAGCAGTCTATATGGATGAAAATGCAAGCGTATCTAAGGGAATATTTGGCGGAAGCGTCCATTCAGCGCGGATATGCTATGAAAACGGCAGGGCAAGAGACGCAGAGATTGCGATGGAGTTTATAAGGGCAAACAGGAGGCTCTGCACAATGGAAGAAATTGTGAGGGCGCTTGTTCAGATATTCAATAAAGCGGACTTAGGATTTTTCAAGGTGAATGTGTGGGAAGCCCGCGATGTCCAGGAGATTCTCTCACGGCTATTAAGCGAAGAACGCATAAGAATAATGGGCGGGCTTTGGAAAGGACGTGTTGATATTTCTAGTCCGCGCTCAAAGAGAGGCGGCGCTGGAAAAATCACGCCTGTCCGCCGACATCTGTATTCTCTGTGCCGTCTGTTCCGGAAGCTTCTGGAGAAGCTGGAGCAGGCGGCGCATATATTCTCTTGACACGGCGCTTCGGAGGCTTCTTCCTATAGCGGCATATATAGGCGGCAAAGTCCATGACCACAAAGCAGATAACCGCCGCAGCTATGACCTTTGGATTTGTAATAACAGCCTTGAGAACTGTAAGGAGATCCTGCATAGATAGATTATCGGCTTGTTTTCTTAATTTCACAAGCTATATCAAGCGTAAAAACTTTCTGTTCTCCATTGACCAATATCCATGACGCCGCTAGAATTTAATGCATGATTGGAATTGTTGACTACAACGCCGGAAACATAAAAAGCGTGGAGCGCGCTCTTTCTTTTCTGGGCGCGGAGTATGTGCTTTCTAAGAAGCCGTCGGAGCTTGAGAGCTGCTCAAAGCTTATCTTTCCCGGAGACGGAGAGGCAAAGTATGCGATGGAGCAGCTCAGGAAGACAGGGTTTGACTCATTCCTTCGGGACTGGAGCGACAGCGGAAAGCCTCTTCTTGGAATCTGTCTGGGAAGCCAGATAATATTTGAGCACTCGCAAGAAGGCGATACAAAGTGCCTTGGGCTGTTAAAAGGAGAAATCAGGCTTTTTAACAATGTATGGAAAGACGAGGGCTCCAATCCTGCCCTCAAGGTTCCGCAGATTGGCTGGAACGACCTTAACTATGCAAACGGAAGCTCAAGGCTTCTGGAAGGCGTGCCGGAGCATTCAGATTTCTACTTTGTGCACTCGTATATTATCCAGCCGGAGGACAGAACTGTTGTAAAGGCCTGGGTAGACTACGGAACAAAGGTTCCTGCCTGTGTTGAGTACAAGAACATAACCGCTTTCCAGTGTCATCCTGAGAAATCCGGAAAATGCGGTCTTAAAGTCCTGGAGAACTATATAAAATGCTGAAAAAAAGAATTATCGTCTGCCTGGACGTGAAGGACGGGCGCACAACAAAGGGAATAAAGTTCAAGAACAATGTTGATATTGGCGACCCTGTGGAAATGGCAAAAAAATACTATGAGCAGGGAGTTGATGAGCTTGTGTTCTACGACATAATGGCGAGCGCAAGAGGAAGAGGCCCTATTCTTGACCTTATAAGCCGTGTCGCCGAGCAGGTGTTCATTCCTTTTTGCGTTGGCGGCGGAATCGGCACCGTTGAGGACATTCGCTCAACCATACTTGCAGGCGCAGAGAAAGTGAGCCTTAACAGCCAGGCGGTAAAGAATCCAGACCTCATAACCCAGGGAGCAAGGATATTCGGAAACCAGTGCATTGTGCTTGGAATGGATGCGGCGAGAGACTCCTCTTGCCCGAGCGGATACCGTGTGTACATAAACGGCGGGCGGACAAGGACAGACCTTGACGCGCGGGAGTGGGCTATAAAAGCTGTTGAGCTTGGGGCTGGAGAGATAGTGCTTAACTCCATAGACGCGGACGGAATGAAAACAGGATATGAGATAAGCCTTACGAGGATGATTGCAGAGAGCGTGGGCGTGCCCGTAATCGCATCTGGCGGCGGCGGAACACCTGGGCATATTGCAGATGTCTTAAAGGAAGGCAAGGCAGATGCCGCGCTTGTCGCAAGCATGGTTCACAGCATGGGCTATACTGTGGACGGCATAAAAAATGCCCTGGCAGAGCAGGGCATTCCTGTAAGGCTATGACAGATTAAAAGGCCTCTGTCTTCCTGGCAGATTTCTTGTAAGAGCTGGCTCCGTTTCTTGAGGTAGACACGTGCACTCTTGCGCGGCCGTGGTCGCTCTTAAAGCCGTCATTTCCGCGGTCAAAACCACGGCGGGATCTTCCCTCTCCTCTTCTTCCTCCCTCACCGCGCGCCACATCATAACGTCCGCCGCCAAATCCGCGCCGGCCGCGTCCTTCAAAACGGTCAGAGCCTTCGCGTCCGCCGCGCCGGCCTCTTGAGCCTCTTCTTCCGCCAGAGCCTTCCTCTTCCTTGGAGTCAAGATGCATGTGAGGCAGGTTTGAGCGGCTCTTTGAAAGCTCAAGCGCGCGAAGCGCATTGCTTGTCGGCAGGCTTAGCAGAGAGAAGTTCTGGCTTACATCAATCCTGTCAACCATGCGTCCTGGGATATGCAGCAAGTCGCTGAAATACTCAGCGATGTCCTTAGCGCTGTAGCCGTCTCTTCTTCCAAGCTGAACATAAATTCTCTTCTGGTTAGGATCAGAGCCTTTCTGGCTTCTTATGTTTCCATAATGGCTTTCGTCAAGGGATTCTCCGTAGCTCACCTGCAGCACTGCGGCAAGGACAGACTCAGGATCCTCGTTTTTGCAAAGCTCCTCTGCCATCTTCCTGTACAAGCCTCTCGCCTTTACAAGAGTTGATGTTCTCTCATGAGAGACCTCTTCTGTCTCCTGCGTCTCATTGTTTTCTGTCTCAGCATCTTGAGGCAGAGAGACAATCTCCTCATCATCATATTTATTCTCTGATGCGCTTTCCGTCTTTGCCTCAATGACAGTCTTTTCGCTCTTTAGTCCAATCTTCTCCTTGAGCTCATCAAGGATGCGGTTTCGCTTTACCTCAAGCACACTTTGAATAGAAGGAACCTGCTCCTCCTTCATCTCGCCTTTGGCCGCATTGCGCAGTCTCTTTCTAAGGAACTCAAGCTTGCGTCTCTCCTCTGGACGGACAAATGTCACAGCAGTTCCAGCGCTTCCGGCTCTTCCTGTGCGTCCGATTCTATGGACATAAGTGGCCGCGTCAAAAGGAAGAGAGTAGTTTACAACATGGCTCAGCCCTGTAATGTCTATTCCGCGGGCGGCTACATCCGTCGCCACAAGGATGCGGGTTTTCTTGTTCCTGAAGCGCGCAAGAATCTTCTCTCTCTGCCCTTGAGGAACATCACCGTGCAGAGCGGCGACATCGTATCCGCGCTCGTCAAGCATTCTTGTAACAGTGTCGGCATCGTTCTTGGTCATAGTAAAGACAAGGCCGTAGAAGTCCGGTGAAATATCAATAAGGCGGACAAGAGCTTCAATCTTGTCTCTCTCGCTTACAACCCAGTATTTCTGGTCAATAAGAAGAGGCTCCTCTACAAAGCCCTCCTCCTGGACAATGTCATATTCGCCCATGAACTCCTCTGCAATCTGCAGAATAGGCTTAGGCATAGTCGCGCTAAAAAGAAGAATGCGGCTGTCAGGGTTTGCCTGGGCAAAGATTGCCTTGATGTCGTCAACAAAGCCCATGTCCAGCATCTCGTCTCCTTCGTCAAGGATAAAGTAGTCAATCTTGTCTATTTTGAGAGTACCCCTCTCAAGATGATCCTGGATGCGTCCCGGAGTTCCAACAACAATCTCCGAGCCTCTCTTAAGGTCGCGTATCTGGTTTGAGTAGGAGGCGCCTCCGTAAAGGACTGTAACGCGCGGATATTTTCCATTCGCAAAGCTCTGCATCTCAGTGCAGGTCTGCATAGCAAGCTCACGTGTAGGCTCAAGAATAAGCGCGCGCACATGGTCGCTTTCCTCGTGAATATTCTGCACAATCGGAAGCCCGAATGCGGCGGTCTTTCCTGTTCCAGTGCGGGCCTTTGCGATAAGGTTTGCGTCGCCGTTCAAAAGGCGCGGAATAGCGAGAACCTGGATAGGAGAAGGAGTCTTGAATCCCTTGCGGCGGACAGCCTCAAGCACAGTCTCGTCAAGCCCCAGATCCTCAAAGGAAATCTCGTCAGAGTCTTCATCGTCTTCATCATCGGCCCGAGAGCTGTCTTCATCTTCCGCCTCGCTTGCAGCCTGCTCGCTGATGTCTTGAGCTTCTTCCTGGGCTTGCGCTTTGCCGTCTTTTTCGCCGTCTGCTTCTGATGAGGTGTCTTGCGAGACGCTTGATTCCTGCTGAGTCTCTGTTGATTGATTTTGATTAGGATTTTCGCCGGCGGCCATGCCGACACTAGTTGTCTCCGGCTCAATGCCGGTGTCGAGTTTTGAGTCTTCCATAATGTTCCCCAAGGCGATATAAGCCTCTAAGGAATCACGAAAAACTTTCTAGTACACAAAAAGGCCCAAAATCGCAGATAAAAAATAACACCACCCTCTGTGGCGTGGATTATCATAATATAAGAAACCAATAGAAAAATCAAGCAGACAGTTGAAAATATTGCAAATGCGCCCGCAGACCGCCCGCTGCGTTGCATCAGATACATCTTGCTATAACCTTAAGC
>CAZURC010000090.1:0-8296 GCA_964623405.1 uncultured Treponema sp. | reverse complement strand
ACGAAGTTGAGCAAATCAACACGGAAGATATGATAAAAGAAGAGGAAGTCGTTGTTATGATTTCCAAGCTCGGCTATATCAAGCGCGTTCCTCTGACGCAGTACAAGGCGCAGGGAAAAGGCGGAAAGGGCAGCCTGAGCGCAAATCTAATTGAAGGTGACTACATAAACCAGATTTTTATATCGACAACAAAATCTTTCATAACATTTATGACAAGCGCTGGAAAAGCCTATTGGATAAAGGTTCACGAGATTCCTGAGTCTAGCCGTTCAAGCCGAGGCTCAAGTGTAAAGAGTTTGATACAACTTAGTCCTGATGAAGAAATTTCTACAATCGTGACTATGAAAGATTATTCTGAAACGACTTACATTTTTATGGCGACAGAAAATGGAATTGTGAAAAAGTGTAAGACAACGGAATTTGCGAATGCAAAAACTAGAGGAGTTATTGGGATAAAGCTTCATGATGGAGACAGACTTGTTTCCGCTATGGCGACTTCTGGAAGTGATGAAGTAATGCTTATTACAAGAAGAGGCCAGGCATTGCGTATTTCTGAGGACAGTGTTCGCCCAATGGGCAGAGCAAGTTCTGGAATAACAGGCATCCGTCTTTCTTCTGGAGATGAGCTTGCGGCAGCAATCCGTGTCGAGGAAAACAAGGATGCTTTGGTTATTACAGAAAAAGGAGTTGGCAAGCGTGTTGGATTTGACGAATTCGGGCAGCACGGACGAGGAACTTCTGGACAAAGGATTTTTGGAAATACTGCCGTCAAGGGAGAAATAATAGGCGCTATCGCTGTTTCTGAAAAGGATGAGGTTATTTGCATGACGGGGCAGGGGAAGACCCTTCGGGTTCAGGCTGCTTCAATATCAAAACAGGGACGTTCTTCTTCTGGAACAAGAGTCATTAATATTGACGAACCTGATTATGTTGTAGGTTTTGATAAAGTTGCAAATGAGGATGAGGATAAAAAATAAATTTTAATCAATTTAATTGCTTGCATTATATAGAATTATATAATAATTCATAAAAAAAGATTAATTTATTTGGGTTTTTATGATGACAAGAAAATAGTATTGTTCTATAATGCAAGTGAGGGGATTCTTACAGAGCAGATGATTTTTTAACAAATAAGTTATATACGATCATCATTTAACCATCAGGCAAAGCCAGAGATTATATCTCTGGCTTTTTCTTTTGTATCTCCATACTTGTGGATAACTTGTTAAAAACTTTTGCAACCAGTCTTTTAAATTTTCTCAAAATTCTAATTCCTTGCTTTAAAAGAATTTAGAGGTTTTTCTTTTAAGCCAGGAGAAAATGCAAGTGTGGAAACGCTGTGGATAAGTTCCTTATGTTTCATGAGAAACATTGTACAAAATTTATTTTTCATGTCAGTTTTTTGAAAGTAGTGATAAATTTAGGCAGGTTTGCATGGTTGAATACTTTTTAATAGTTTTGCCAGTGTTAAGTGCTATAAGTGTTAGCTGTATACGGTAATGTCTGTTTACGCTCTGTGCTATGATGTTTGCTCGTGTATGCAAAAATGTTTCATGAGAAACTTTTTTGTATTTGGAATGCTGCAAAATATTTCTTCGAGGAAATTTGTTTCTTATGAAACAGTTGCGTTTTTAATCTATGATTGTTAATTGTCTACTGTTAAAAAACTGTCAACCGTTAGTTTGTTTTGTAGTTTTCTTAAATGACGAATGTTCGTCATTTAAGATTAAGCCTGAAGACTTTTGATGCGCGTTTTGGACTCCATTCTTTTAGGCGCTGGGGAGGCAGGGATTCGATTGTGTCTGGCTTGAATCCGAGGTTTTCAAACCAGTCTGCGGTTTTTGTTGTCAGAATGAATATGCTTTTTAGATTTATAGATTCTGCCTTTTTTATAAGGTGCTGAATCATCTTCGGTCCTATGCCGATATGGGTAAAGGATCTGTCAACTGCAACCGCTGCGATTTCGGCTTGTGAGCGGTCGTAAATGTGGAGAGCGCAGCACGCTCGTATTGCTCCGTCTATTTCGTAAATTATGTAGTCGTTGTAGGTTGCTTCGAGCTGGCTTTCTGTGCGGGGAAGAAGTATACCTTCCAGAACAAAAGGACGGATTAGGGAAAGAACCTGGGAAATATCTTCTCTGCGCATAGCTCTTATTTTTCCGTAGTTTGAGGAGTAAATCATTGTTCCGGATCCGAGGTTGCTAAAAATTTCACACAATAGGGTTCCGTCGGTAGAGCCGTTTAGGATATGAGCGCGGGAAACGCCTTTTGTGCAAGCTTCTTTTGACAGTTTTAAGATGGATAAAACATTCTTGGTGGCAGGGGCGGATTTATTGTCCTGCGTGTCTGATGGCAAATTCTTTTCATTCTCTTTAATAAATTCTTCTGTTTCTTCTATGTTCATTGCAGGGACGTGGCCTTCTGGAGAAAGGCCTGTGCCTTTAGGAATGAAAAAATACTTTTCGGTTATTTCAGCACCTGGAACAAGAAAGAATAGCTTGTCAGCTTTTAGGTGAACTGCTAATTGGCTTGCAAGCTGTACGGAGGAGATGTTATAAGGTTTTCCGTTAAGGCTCCACCCAATGCAAGGAAAAATTGGAATAAAGCCGTCTGCTAGGACAGTGTTTAAGCTGCTGTCATCAATTTTGTCTATTTCTCCTGCCGTGCTATAGTCTATTCCTTCTATGACACCTTTTCCTCTTGCGCGAACCCAGTTTCCAATCACTGCTGTTATATGCTCTCCCGCAAGGCTGGTCATTACATTGTTTGCGACTTCAAATGCCGCAGTCTTTATAAGCTCCATTGCGTTTGGCGATGTGATTCTGATTCCGTTTTGAACAGTCCAAGTAAGTGAATTTTTTGAAAGCATGTTATCTATACGTTTGTGTGCCCCTGGAACAAGAATAACTTTTAAGCCGGCTTCTTTTATTAGTCCTATATCATGTATGTGGCTGGAAAATATTGGAGAATCAATTATCTGGTCATCGATGTAAATTACGACGATAGCGTTGTGAAATTTTCCTATATACCGGATTACATCTCTTATGCTTTCTGCTTTTGAGTGAATTGATTTTTCAGTTTGTGTCATTATTTTTATCTCCAGGTTTCTTTGTTTTATCAGTGTTTTGCATTGAAAAAATACACCCGCAGTAGTCCTGTCTCCAAAGGTTGTACTCCTTGCTGAGCTGGGTACTTCTCAGGTATCCGTTTTTTTTCTTAAAGTCGGAAGGGAGAAATTTTGTCTTTGCTCTCAAATCTGACTTAGAAGTTTCGAGTTGTTTTCCAATCTCATTTATCATAAGACTGTCTTTGTGCGGGCTTATGCTTAATGTTGTTGTAAACCAGTCAAAGCTGTTTTCGACTGCATAGTTCCAGGCTCGTGACATACGCAGCTTGTAGCATCTTCGGCAACGCTCTCCTTTTTCCGGCTCTGTCTGCAACTCTTTTTCGTTGCGTACATTCGTGGCTGAAAAATAGTCCTCTGGATTATAGTCGTCAACAATAAGTTTGACTTTATTTTTTAATGCATCTGGAAAAATAGAAAGAAATTTTTTCAGTTCCTCAAGCCGGCGGCGGTATTCTTTTTCGGGATAAATATTAGGATTGTAATAGAAAATTGTAATATCAAAAATTGACGAGAGATACTCAATCACATAACTGCTGCAAGGACCGCAGCAGGCATGAAGTAAAAGAGAAGGCTTGTGAGATTCTGTAGCGCTGGAAAAATTTGATATGATTTTTTCAAGCTCTTTTTGATAGTTAATTTTTTCCATAAAAATGGCAGAGAGGAGGTTTCAAAAGATGAACAAGTTTTGGAACTGGCTCCAATACCTTATAGATTATCGAAAAAAAATATCAAGGGGTTTAAAACAAAAAAGTGAGGCCGCCAATAAAACTTACCGGCAGCCTCTCCTAACCTAAATATTCTTAAAAAAACGCATGTTTTTTGGATTGGTAAGACATGAATTTTGATCTAGGTTAGGTTTATTTTAATTTATAACAAAATTTTGTAATTAAAAAGACATATACATTGGTTATATAGCAAAAATATAAACAATCTCTTATGTATACAAGAGGCTTTGAGTATGGAATCAACGCAGGTTATCTGTGTTGTTAAGCGTTAGCCTTGTTTGCGGTTAAAAGATTTTTTGCATATTTTCTATCAGCAGGTTTCTCTGCCTCTTTGTAAAAAATCGCAACATTTCCAATGACGCGAACAAGAGTTGAATTTGTCTGCTCTTCTATTGCTTTGCAGAGATCTTTTTTCTCATCTTTAAATTCATTGAATTTTATCTTGATAAGCTCATGAGACTTTATTACATTTTGAATCTGGTTGATTTGCTCTGCTGTAACGCCAGCCCCTCCAATAAGAACATAAGGCGACATTGGCTGCGCTGCTTTTTCTAAGACTTTTCTCTGTTTGCTAGTTAATTCAATCATGCTCTGAATAATACTCGGTAAAGATATAAATATCAATCTGGGATATGTCCGTTTAGTGTTTATAAATTTGGAATTTATAAGCGTTAAATTCAAAATTTATAGTCGTTAAATTTAGAATTTATAGTCGCTAAATTCAGAATTTATAAGCGTTAAATTTAGAATTTATCGTCGATAAGCGAAGCGTTTATAAAAACTCAATTTATATAGTGATTGATTTTTACTTTACTTCTAATTGATTGAAAGTTTCCCTATTATAACCGACAACATCTTGGTTAAATTATTCAAATTTACACAATATAGAAATCTGTTTTTACAAAAGTTTCAGATATAAATTTCTTTTATGAGCAAAAATGAAAACCTGGGGAAAAGGGTCGGAAACAACGTTAGGAGACTGAGATCCGAGAAACATATTACTCAAGAAAAGCTTTCCGAGAGGAGCGGTGTTTCTGTTAATACAATCCGGAACCTTGAGAAAGGAAGATGGCCTTCTGCAAATACCCTGGCTGCAGTGGCAGATGCTTTAGACATTGATGCTAAGTTTTTGCTTGGAAATAAAGACGATAAGCTCTATCTAAAAGAAGAAATTGATTCAAAAATAAAAGCCGCCTTGAATTCTGTCTTATCTGATTATTCTCTTCCTTCCGACCATATCGAGCCAAGAAAATAGCTTTTGTGGACAGCTGAGTTTTAATTCGGTATAATTTTTTATTAATCGAACAAAGTTCTAATTTTTAAATTTGAGCCGCACTGTCCGTTAATCATTAAAAATGAAAACAGAGGAAAAATCATGCCAAAAATTGAAGTGAACGAGAAATTGTTTTTTAATCTTCTTGGGAAAAAATACGACTATGATACTTTGGAAAAGAAACTGACTTTTGGCAAGGCTGAGCTTGATGAAAAGCCTGATATGACTCAGAACGAGAATGAAAGGGTTATTAAAATTGAGTTGAACGACACAAACCGCCCTGATCTTTGGTCAACCGGTGGAATAACAAGACAGCTTAGAATCCATGATGGCGCAAAGCGTTCCGATTATTCAAAATTTATGTCGAGAAAAGGCAGCATAAAAGACTGTGGAGACAGAATTGTTACTGTTGACCCTGCGCTTAAGGAAATCCGCCCATACATGGTGAGCTTTGTGATTTCTGGAAAACCAATAGATGATCCTATGCTGAAAGATATTATACAGACACAGGAAAAGCTTGCCTGGAATTTTGGCCGCAAGCGGAAATCAATCTCAATGGGAATATACCGCGTAGCTGATATAAAATTTCCTGTCCACTATAAGGCTGTTGATCCTGACAAAACTTCTTTTGTTCCGTTGCAGTGCGACAAGCCGATGACTTGCCGCCAGATTCTTTCTGAGCATCCAAAAGGAAAAGAATATGGCTGGATTATCAAGGACATGAAGAAGTTTCCTCTCCTTGTCGATGATAAGAACGAAGTTATGTCCATGGCTCCTGTTATTAACTCTGCGACACTTGGCGCAGTCAAGGTCGGTGATAAGGATTTGATGGTTGAGCTTACGGGCGACAACATAGAGAATTTAATACTCTCTGCGAACATTGTTGCCTGCGATTTTTACGATGCGGGATACGAAATCTTGCCAGTAAAGGTTGTTCATCCTTATGAAACAGGACTTGGAAAGGAAATCACAGTACCTTACTATTTTCAGCAGGAAACCAAGACAACCCTTGCTTCAATCAACAAGAGGCTTGGATGTGATCTGACAAAGGCGGAAGTTCTGGATGCCCTCGCAAGAATGGACAACGATGTTGCCGCAAGGGATTTTAAGGCGACAGAGAATACAGAAAAATTCTTGAAAGCAAATAAAAGCGATGTTGAATTCACGCTCACTCCTCCGCCTTATCGCAATGACTTCTTGCATGAAGTCGATGTTATTGAGGATGTCATGATTGGCGTAGGGCTTGATAACTTCAAGCCGATTCGTCCAAGCGACTTTACCGTCGGGCAGCTTTCCGATGTTACGCTTTTTAGCCGGAAAGCGAAAGAAATAATGGTCGGACTTGGCTACCAGGAAATGATTTTCAATTATCTTGGCTCAAAGAAAGACTATATCGACCGTATGTGCATTACCGCAGACAAAGTAATTGAAATTGCAAATCCTATGAGCGAGAACTATCAGTTTGTGCGGCCGTCAATTATCGCATCTTTGCTTAGAGCGGAGAGCCAGGCTGGACAGGCGGTTTTTCCTCATAAGATTTTCGAGATAGGAAAGGTTGCTTTCCTTGACCCGTCTGAGAACACAGGAACAAAGACAATCCAGTCCTTAGGATTTATGACAGCGGCTAACAATGCGAACTACAACGATCTTGCCAGCGAGGTAAGCACGCTGCTTTATCTTTTGGATCATAAATACGATGTAAAAGAAGTCAGCGACCCGCGGTTTATTTCCGGCCGTCAGGCAGCTGTTATGCTCAACGGAAAGCAGGTTGGAGTGTTTGGAGAAGTTCATCCGCAGGTTCTTGAGAACTGGGGAATTACAGTTCCTTGTGTTGCAGGCGAGATTGATATAGAAGCGCTTATGCCGTCAAAGAGTCAGCATAAGGCGGCTACAGAAAAGACCGAAAACAAACCTAATAAAGCTTCCGGGAATATAAGCCCCGCAGAGACAGATCCTGTTTCTTATTTTAATACGCATATAGAGCTTCTCGTTGCAAAAATAGAAAAAGTGGAGACTAATCCTCAGGGCGACAGGCTTTATATAGAAACTCTTGACGACGGCTCTGGAGTTCCAAGAACCATTCAATCAGGCTTGCGTCCGTATTTAAAGGAAGATGAGCTTCTGGGCAAGCATGTTATCATTGCCGCGAATCTTGCTCCTCGCAAAATGAAAGGAGTAGAGAGCAGGGGAATGCTTCTTGCCGCAGACTACACAGAAGATGGAAAGGAAAAGGTTGAGCTTTTGACAGCTCCATGGGCTAAGCCGGGAACATTGGTTGTCCTTGAGGGGACAGAGCCAGAGGGAGAAAAGCCTGCAAAAATCGATATTGATAAATTTGCAAAGATTTCTTACCAAATTAAGAATCATTCATTCCTCATTGCAGGGAAGAAAGCTCTTGCGGATGGAAAGGAAATCAAAACCGAAAAAGCCGACAACTGTGATGTGCAGTAAAATATCGAATTCCTTTTTTATTATTCAATAGCAATCTGGGGGCTGATGGATTTATCCACCAGCCTTCCGTTTTTATATACAAGCTTGAGTGAAAAGAAAGGAACGTCTGTGTGAAGCAGACGCAAGAAAATCTTATCTCCATCCCATAGCTCAAGATTTTCTATTTTTTCAAAAGGAACCCACTCAAGCTTCCCCTCATCACATTCAATAAGATTTCCTTTAAATTTGTCTGCGGTGTAAAGGCACATATATTCAGCAGGAGCCTCGTCCGATATAAATGTAACAATTCCCCGGAAGCGGAAGTTTTCCAGGATAAGACCTGTCTCTTCCTTTACTTCACGCAAAAGACAGTCCTCGGGGCTCTCTTGGTGCTCAAAATGTCCTCCGACGCCAATCCATTTGTCATGGTTAATGTCATTCTTCTTTGTAATGCGGTGGAGCATCAGGTATGACCTGTTTTTTTCTATATAACAGAGAGTTGTTAGCTGTGATTTCATAAAAGCAATTATAATGAATATCCTTTTTCAAAAAAACAGGTTTAGATTGCATTGGCCGACCAAACGCATTTTCTGGTTATGAAATTATTTCATTGCTTGTCTAAACGCTTTTTCTCGTTATGAAATTTCTGCATTGGCTGTCCAAACGCATTTTCTGGTTATGAAATTATTTCATTGGCCGTCCAAACGCATTTTCTGGTTATGAAATTATTTCATTGCTTGTC
>CAZURC010000089.1:1453-8471 GCA_964623405.1 uncultured Treponema sp. | reverse complement strand
TTATGACTGGCGACCTTGCCCGCCTTGCCGAGCCGAAAGCGGAGCGCATTGTAAACAGCTGGGATTTTATAGACGCAATTGCAGAAAGACTGAATTAAATCTGGCGAGTTTCGTAAGAAACTCGTAGCCTGCTTGCTGGCAAGAATTTATCGATTTAATTGCCGAACGGTTGAACTAGACAACTCCGCCCCAGGGAATACACAGCTTTGCACATAAAGCTTTGTATTCCCTTTCTTCTGCAGGAGTTGCGGCAGTAACAAAAAATGACATGTCCTTGAACGGCATCCTGCAATCTCCCCGCACATAGCCCCCCTTGTATGCCTTTTCAACCTTTATGGCCTGCTTAGAAACTCCGTCCCTGCTGTCAATAACACGCACATTATTTCCGGCGGCTTCCTGAATGTCATCGGCTATATGAGTAAAATGAGTGCATCCTAAGATTATTGTGTCGCAGCCCTTGGAGGCAAAAAAGTCTACAGCCGGCCTGACGGCGCAAAGACGCTGTTCCTTTGTTGAGGAAAAGAAATACCGCTCTACAAAATCCACAAGCTCAGGATCTCCACGCCTATAGACCTCGCAGTCCGAGGCAAAATCATCTATAAGTTTCTGGCTGTAGGGAGAGCGTACCGACGCATTTGTGGCAAGAAATCCTATTCTCTTGTTGCGGGTGACATTTGCGGCAAGCTTTATAGCAGGCACAGTCCCCACAATAGGAAGCTCAGTAAAGATGGAGCGGAGAGAGTCAAGAGCTGTCACAGATATTGTGTTGCAGGCAATCACAAGGGCACCGGGATTCCAGTTTTTTAGTATAAGAGAAATTGCCTTAGCAGCGCAGTCCGTAATCTCATCTACAGACTTCTCCCCGTAAGGAAAATGCAATGTGTCTCCAAGATAAACACATTTTGCGTCCGGCTGTTTTTTCTTAAGGGCAAGCATATATGGAATTCCGCCTGTACCTGAGTCAAGAAAAGCGAAAGTGGCGGAGGAAGAATCTAGCGCTGCATTATTTTTTTCCATTTTTTAGTTTCCAAAAAGCGAGCTGAATGCGCTCCGCGGGTTGCTGGCAGTTTTTGTCTTTTCCTCTCCTGTTGAAAACAAAGCGGCGGCAGCGGCAGATGCCTTTAAGGACGCATCTTCTGAGGCTTCAAATGGATTGCGCACGGCAGAGTAAAAGTCACAGAAATTTGCTCTCTCTTTGTCCTTAACAAGCTCATCAACTGTCTCCTTGCATCCGTAATGGCTGTCTGGCGAATAAAAACGGCAGTTTATACAGCTATGCAAGTCCGCGCCGCAAAAAGGGCAGACAGAAGTTCTGTAAATCTGCCCCTCCTCTATCATTTTTCCGCATTTTCTGCACATAGTGGAATTTCAGTTTAAGCGTTTGCTAAAAATCATTCAATCCCATACAATTAGGCTATGTTTTTAGACAACATCTGCACGTGCCAGGGCTGCAAGCGGAGCTCGATCTCCACAGTCGATGACAATGGCAACTTGATTGAGAATTCAGGATTCTGCTACAAGCATACAAAGAATCTTGAGGATACAAAGCAAAGAATTTTCAAGTACATAGCCGAGCATGACAAGATTGTCGGTCTGTGCTGCTCCGGCTTCACTTTTACAAAGATTGACTTCGGCAAGCACCGTTTCTATGGCTGCGACTTCTCCCACTGCTTTTTCTCAGAGCTTAACTGCAGGAATCTCCGCTTCAGGATGTGCAAATTTGACTTCGCCGTATTCACAGACTCAAATCTCATAGAAAGCAATATTCAGTTCACATCATTCGCGGGCGCAAAGCTTATCCATGTCCTTTTCACAGGCTCCGATTTAATCCAGGACAACTTCAACGGGCTTTCCGCATACCAGTCCTCGTTTGACGACTCTGACCTTTACAACAGCCGCTTTATACGCGCGCATCTGGTTGACACCTCAATAAGAAACTGCAACATAAAGAAGACAATATTCTTTGATGCCCTTACAAACAATGTATCATTCAAGCTTTCCAACACAAACGAGGCTCTCTTTGACCAGAAAGGAAGCGCGCTTTTTACAGGCTTGGACAGCATGGACACAACTAAAGCCGGAGATAAGAAATGAAAATATACTTTCATCCAAACGCAGAGACATTCTCAAACGGATATGTTGTTGTAAATGAGGAGACAAAGGGCGCTGTGCTGATTGACCCGGGAAAAGTGACAAAAGAGATGATAATCCAGATTGAGGACAACTGCTACAAGCCAAAGGCCGTGCTTGTGACCCACAACGACGAGGAGCATCTGGGCGGGCTAGCGACATTCCTTAAAATATATGAGACAGATGTTTACGCCGCAGAGTCAGAAATACTCGGCATCCAGACAAAGACAATACATGGAGAAGGTCACCTTGACATAGCAGGTCTTAAGATAGAGTATTTTCCTGTTCCAGGCCACTCTCCGGACTCAATGGTCTACAAGATTGGAAGCGTTCTTTTTACAGGTGATGTTATCTCAGCAGGAACAATAGGCGAGACAAATTCAAGCTTCTCAAAGATGATTCTAAGGCGCGGAATTGAACAGAAAATCCTTACGCAGCCGGAGGACACAACGATAATGCCGGCGCAAGGGCCGCTTACAACAGTTGCAGCAGAACGCTCGTTCAACATCGACATATAAAAATGCTAGCGGCTTAAAAGCCAGACTCTTCCTGCCGCAAGGTTCCATTTTGAGCTTACATAGTCATCAAGCATCTGGGCCGCGCCGACAAGCCCTGCGGCGCCTGTGCTGATAATATAGTCCGCCTCTTCCTTTATATAGGTCTGCGCATGGGGCCTTCTCGCAATATCAGTAAAATACTTCTCGCAGTCTTTTACCGGACGCTGGAGCATGTATGCCATAAACTCATTCTTCATCAGATAGTCATCGCTTGTGTCATAGTTAAGGCTTGGAGTAACCTGAAAATAGCGCACAAGAAAATTCAATGCCCTATAATCAGCCGCCGCAAGAGAATAATATACAGTGGCACAAATATCCCTGAACTCCTTGTCAACAAAGAATATTCCATGCCATCCCTCGTGCGCAAGCAATGTTGTCCTGAGATACGCAGGGCTTTCCTGGCTTATAGAGATAACCGCTCCCCTGCCCTCTGTCCATCCGCCCTGCTCATTTCTCTCAATAATTCCGTTTGCCTCAAGAATCTCGCGGAGAAGAAGCTCTTTTCTGTTAAGAGGGAAATTCTGTACCCTAGCTCTCTCAAAGAATCTTGCCAAGTCATAAGCCCTGTAGTCGTGCGCGTTATATCCATGCTTTCCCTCAAGCTCGCTGTCTGTCAAAAGCCGGCCCTTGTATCCCTTTTTCTCCACAAAGAAAGCAAGCCTGCGGAAAAAGTCGTTCTGTATAGAATAGCTTGCGGTGTCAAAGAAAAGAACTCCGTCAAATCTATCCCACTCAAAAATCTCATAGTCGCTTCCGCGCCAGTTTCCCTTAGGCCATTGCACTATAAGTCCAGGATCTATTTTTATAGGCCAGACAGGAGAGCGAGCATAGGCAGAGGAATTATCAAGGAGCTTCTCATCAGACGGAGACGCCATAACAGAACAAATCCTATCCGCGCCCTCTGCAATCTCAAAGACTGAATATGGCGACTTTAGGGAGGCAGACGGGATGCAAATCTCATTTCCATTTCCGCCGCGCACAGAAATTCTTTCTCCGCCTATTGAAAATCTTGCAGGCTCCTCGCTTTTATTCTCCTCACTGCCAGAGCCAGAGACAAAACGCAGATTTATAGCCGGCATGAGAGAGCTCTCGGTGTTGTGAGCAGGAAGACAAAGAGAAAGGCCAGAAAAATCAACTGTCTTGCTGTCCTTAACAAGAACCCCGCCGTTCGGGGCAAAGGCATAGCGCGCTGGAGAAGCGGAGAAGTCAAAGCCCACAGACGCGGGAACAATACTGGCAGAAAGAATCGTGTACTTTGCAGGAGAATCTATAAAGAAGCCCTCCGGAACATTGCCACCGCGCGCAAAGCAGAAAAGAATCTCAACGCCCTGCCCCGCAAAGCTTCCTAAATCAAGGCTGATGAGAGGCCTGTCCTTTAATGGCTGAATAATTGAAGAGCGATTGAAATCCGATGCGTACAAAAATCCAAACTTATCATTGCGAGAGCCTCCTGCATCCGCGCTGGCAAGCAGATGGCTCTGAGAAGACTTTTGCACATCAATGCGCACAAGGACTGCGGCATTGTCATGTTCTCTAAAGAACGAGTCTATCATGGAAACCTGTCCGCCTGAGAACCGGAAGAATGACTTTGAGCCTGACTTGCTCTGCATGACATGCTCAAGCCTGTCCGCATCTAAATAGCCAGGGATTTCCAGCGGGAATTTTGACTTGCGTGAGCAGGAAACTAAGACCGCGGAAACAAGGACGGCGCAAACAAAGAAAACGGCAGGCAGTCTCTGTTTTTTCAAGGAAACAACTCCAGAAAAATCAATCACTTCATTACTTCTTCACCGCGTCCCATAGCGGCAAGACCTGTCTTTACAAGCTCCAGTATTCCATAAGGCTCAAGCAGACGGATAAGGCTTTCTATCTTGTCCTCGCTTCCTGTCGCCTCGACTATAACAGAGTTGAATGAAACATCAACTATATGGGCGCGGAAAATCTGGCAGGTTTCAATGATAACAGCGCGCTCAGTTCCTGTCGCCTTGACCTTTATAAGAGCCATCTCGCGCTCGCATGTTGAATCCTTCTTGCAATGGCTTATAGAGATGACCTCTACAAGCTTAGCAAGCTGCTTTGTTATTTGCTCCAGGATATGCTCATCCCCGTTCACGACAATAGTCATGCGCGACTGCTCAGGATTATGGGTCTCACATACCGTAAGAGAGTCAATATTGAATCCGCGGCGGCTGAAAAGCCCGGAAACACGGCTTAGAACCCCAGATCTGTCCTCAACAAGAACCGAAAGCACATACTTTTCCATTTTTATTCTCCTATTCGCTATAAACTCCAAGAACCCTGATGTCTTCTGCGGATTTCTTTAGCTTTTCCTTAAAATCTTCTATATATTTAACAGGGTTTTTCACATCCTGGCCAATCACAGCATCAGTGTAGAACCAGTATCTCCACGGCTTGCCTGCAATCGGGCGGGACTCAAGCCGGTTCATGTTCAATCCTGCCTCCTTGAACACACTCAAAGCCTCGCAGAGCGCGCCGGCCTCGTCCTTTACTGTGAACAAGATGCTCGCGCGGTTCGGTTTTTTCTCGTCCAGGAATTTTGATACAGTCCTGTCATCTTTCATGTGGTTCGCCGCAATCACGACGAAGCGCGTGTAGTTTGTCGGATTATTCTCTATGCCCTGCGAGATTACCTCAAGCCCATAGATTTTCGCATTGCGCGCATTCGCAATCGCCGCGTTTTCCTTTGAATTCTTCTCTGCTACAAGAGCCGCTCCCGTCGCTGTGGAAACAGTGTCAACGCTATGAAATCCGTTCTTCTTGATAAAATTGGAGCACTGCGCCAGTCCCTGGGGATGAGAGTAAACGTTCTTGATGCTCTCAAGCGTCGCGCCTTTCGGAGCAAGCAGACTGTGCTCTATCCTTAAAGTTACTGCGCCGACAATAGAGATGTCCTCGTAGCGTGTAAGATTGTCGTAGTTGTTGTAAATTGAGCCCGCCGTCGAGTTTTCAATCGGAATCATTCCAAAGTCAACCTTGCCGTCAACGACTTCCTGGAAAATCTCATCAAAGGAATCAGTCTCAACAGCCTCAGCCTGGTCGTCAAAATAGCTGTAAACCGCCTGCTCTGCGTATGCACCTTTTTTTCCAGAGAAAGCGACTTTAAGTTTGCCTGTTTGGTGGTTGAGTTCATCGAAACCATCTTTACAATTCTTAGTTTTTAATTCTTCATTCTTAACTGGCCTTATGTGCGCGACCTCTCTTCCCATCACAGGGGCAAGGGCCTCAATATCGCGCATAATCTTGTCAAACTGGGCAGGATAAAGAGCCTGCGCCGCATCGGACAAAGCCTGCTCCGGATGACAGTGGACTTCCACAATGATTCCGTCCGCGCCAGCGGCAATCGCGGCAAGAGCCATCGGAGGAATCTTGTCACGGACACCAAGCGCATGGCTCGGATCAACAATAATAGGGAGATGGGTCAGGCTTCTTAAGACCGGAACCGCGCTCAAGTCGAGAGTGTTGCGCGTAGCAGTCTCATAAGTCCGGATTCCCCTCTCGCACAGAATAACCTTGTCTGTTCCGCTGGAAAGCAGATATTCCGCGCTCATAAGCCATTCCTGGATTGTAGCGCAAAGCCCGCGCTTTAGAATCACCGGCTTCCCAAGCTTTCCAAGCCGCTTTAGAAGCTCGAAATTCTGCATATTGCGCGCGCCGACCTGATAAACGTCAACGCCGTTATCTTCCATTACAGGAATATACTCAGCCGCGACAATTTCCGTCACAACCGGAAGGCCGTACTTGTCGCCCGCCTCTTTTAGATACTTTAACCCTTCTTCTCCAAGTCCCTGGAAAGAATAAGGGGAAGTGCGCGGCTTGTACGCTCCGCCGCGAAGCATTGTCGCGCCCGATGCCGCGACAGCCTGAGCCGCGTCAAGCATCTGCTGCCGGCTCTCCACAGCGCAAGGACCTCCAATAGCGACAAGACGATTTCCTCCAACGCGGATTATCTGGCCACGGTTGTTAGGCACCTCTACAATCGTGTTCTCAGGCTTGAACTCACGGCTCGCCATTTTATAGGGCTTTGAAATTGGAACAACTTTCTCAACGCCAGGAAGAACCTCTACCTCACGGATGTCCATGGCAAGCTTTCCGACCGCAGCGAGAATCGTTGACTCCTCGCCCTTTACTTCATTTATCTTGAAATTCTTTGACTTTAGAAGCGACCTGATATTTTTTTTCTCATTTTCTGTCGCATCATTTTTAAGAACGATAACCATGCCTTTATTTTACAACAAATCTAAAAAAATAGGAATTAGTGACAACCGCGCCTCTCAATCGCATCAGCGCACACTGCCCATTAAGAGCGGGCA
>CAZURC010000089.1:0-1353 GCA_964623405.1 uncultured Treponema sp. | reverse complement strand
GCCCATTTCTTATGCCTCTTCTTTTGCGGCTAAGCCATGAAAGGCAGCTCAAGCAAATCCGAAAGCTTGTCTATCGCATAATCAGCATTTGGCTCTGTCTTTGCGCCAGCTATCCCAACGGCTGTAAATCCGCCTCTTTTCGCGGCAATAATTCCCGAAGCGGCATCCTCTACAACTGCGCAAAGGGAAGAAGGCAGCCTTATGAGTTCTGCGGCTTTAAGAAAGACTTCTGGATCGGGCTTTCCATTCTTTATATTGTTTCCATCAGAGACTGCGTCAAAGCAGCCCTCAAGTTTTGTCTGTCTTAGAATCATCTTTGCATTCTTGCTTGATGAGCCGACAGCAAGACTGTATCCCCTGTCTCTAAGCGCCGAAAGAGTTGTCCTTGTATCATCCGCCACATCTTTTTCCGTAAGGCTTGCCAGAAAGGACTTGTAATACTGATTTTTCTTGTCCGCAAGCAGCTCTTTCTCTGCGTCCGTAAAACTTTTTTCTGAGCGGCTTAGGATATGGTCAAGGCTGTCCATCCGGCTTACGCCTTTCAACCTCTCATTCATCTCGCGAGTAAATGGAATTCCAAGCTCATCCGCAAGCCTCTTCCATGCCCTATAGTGAAATTCATCTGTGTGAACCAAAACTCCGTCCAAATCAAATATTATTCCGTTCATTTTTTCTCTATCTTATCCTCCGCAGGACTTTCCGCTGCAATTCTCTCCAGAGTCGCCTTGAATGAAATTCTGCGCGCTGTAGGAATCCCCTCAAATTTTACAGTGTAGAACTTCCTGATTTCATCAATCTCAAGAATCTCTCCCCTGCCCATCACTGCGTGCCTCACCTTATCGCCTGCCTTTAGCACGGAGTCAAGAGGCACTCTCTCTATTATCCTTGCGCTCTCTTCTATATAGTTTTTAGCCCGCTTTATCAAGTCCTCGCTCGGCGGATTCGAAAAATCCAGAGAGCTTTCCATATCAAGAATAAACCTTGAAGGATAAAGCGCGCCCCCGTTCAGGTTGAATCCGTTGCGCTCGCTCAAAAAAAGCAGATTCTTAGCACGCGTCACAGCGACAAAGCAAAGGCGGCGCTCCTCTTCCATTTCCGCCATCGACTTGATTTTCCGTGACGGAAAGACTCCCTCGTTCATTCCCGCAAGAAACACAACCGGAAATTCCAGGCCCTTCGCCGCGTGGACTGTCATCAGCTTGACTTTGCCCGCCGCATTTTCGTATGCGACATCAAGATTTGAAAAAAGCGCGACGTGCGAAAGATAAGTCTCAAGCGTCGCTTCCTCGCCGCAAGTTGTCTCATAGTCAAAAATCGACTGCTTCAGCTCCGCCAAGTTGTCGAGCCGCTCCT
>CAZURC010000088.1:4079-8499 GCA_964623405.1 uncultured Treponema sp. | reverse complement strand
CAGTCATATATTTTATTGACGCATAAACAGGCAGCTCGTCGATATATTTTTTTGCGTACCCTGCGAAAGTCCTTAGTATCGCAGCCAGAATATGAGTTTTTCCTGTTCCGGGACTTCCAATGAGTATAAGATTGCTCCGTTTGCCTGTGATGACTTTATCACAAAAGCTTATTGCAGTATTTTTCATATCACGTTGTTCATCAGTTGCCGCATTGTAATTTTCAAAATTGCATTCCAAATACTCTGTGCCAAGTCCACACTTGGAAAACCTTGAAACAATGAGATTTTGCTTTTCTTTCTCGTCGTAATCTCTTGCTCTTTTATCAAGTTCAGCTTTTTCTTCATCGCTTAGACCGTTTCTGATTTCTAGAAAATTCACAAATAACCCTTTTAAGTTTTTACTTTCATTTTGTTTAATCATTTATGGGCACCTCATCTTTGTTTTGTTTGACTATGCAATCGCGCACCATGTCAGCGTATTCTTGGGATGTTTCTTGATGAAACTGCTTGTTCCACAGGGAGCCATTTCTCGTCCCTTTTTGTTCTCTGATTTTTATAAAATCGTTGACAACAAAATCTGAAAAGGCAAGCTTTCTGAAATAACCTGCGAACGACTTTCTAACTTTCTCTTGCAAAGTCCGGCTGTGGACAAACGCCAAGAAGTCTTTCATTTCATCGCTTGATATTCCAGATTCTTTTGTCTTTTCGAGAACTTGACCTTCAAAATCATCATCAAACGGATAATTGCCATTGAACAGGTTTTTTATTGTTTCTCTGAAATTTGTTCTTTGATTTTGTCCATAGTTAGTCAGTTCAGTTATTTGTTTGTAAATTTTTGGTTTATCAGTAGTTAGTGTATTAGTATTTAGTAGCTGCGGATTTTCCGAAAGCGGTTTTTCCGCTTCCGGATTTCCCGATAAAGGATTTACCGTTTCTGGATTTTCCAATTTCGGCATCTTAATTTCAGGTACTTTTAATTCCGAAGCATTATCAAAAGAATCATTCGTTAATGCAGAATTTTGCTTTCTTTCATCACACTTTGAAAAAAACGGATTTTCGTTTGGATTTTCATAGACATAATAACTGTAGCCTCCAAATCTTCCATTTTCCGAACGGTTTTGCACCCGTTGGAAATAGCCATATTTTTCAAGTTCCTTTATTGCGCTGTTCAAGGAATCCTTGCCGTCTTTTGAACGTTTCTCCAAATCAGAAAGATGTATTTCCCAGTCATCTGGCAAAGACTCAAGCACCGTGTGAAGTCCTTTTGCTTTATATGAAAGCCGATTGTCACGAAGGCAAGTGTTTTCAATAATTGAGAAATTATCTTTTTTCTTTTTTCTAACAAAGTAAGTTTCGCTCATAAGTTTCCTCCGTCGTGTAATAGACAAAAGAAACTTGTTTTGATAAGATTTCCCTTGTCGTTTTTCTTGTTTTTTACCACATTTTTAATAAACGATATTCTTGCCATTGAGCTGCAACTCAATGGCAATTTCATTTTTCCTTGCATCTTAGCCTCCAATTTTTTCCTGTGCTTTTCTCGCAAGCCGCTGATATTTTTCCGGGACAACCGAAACGCCGCATTCTTTTGCGTAATCAAGATATTCCGAATCCGGCACTTTGAGCCATTTCAACACTTCGTCGCGCGGAAAAGCCAGTCTTCCAAGAATAGAAACTGAATACTTAGGATTTCCGCAGCCAGGAAGCATAAAGCGGTTCGTCTTGTAAGTGTTCAAAGCCGCTCCGCCTTTCATCTCGGCGCAATCCTCAATCGTGTAGTACGCTTTGGAAAGCTCCTTCTTCGCTTCTGGCGATTCTAAGATTTTGTGGACTTCCACAAGCTCGCGCAGAAGTTTCTCATTTTGAAGCTGGATTTCTTTCAGCTCCAAGTCAAAGTTTTGCATTTTGTCCTCCTTCGCTTGATTTTGGCTGGGATAGGATATTCCAAAACCAAGCGTTTTGTGATAAATTTGTGATACAAGCATTACAAATCACGAATGATTTATGAGTTTGTGATTTGTTTAGTTAAATTGATAAAAGCAAATAAAATTGATAAAAAATAATAAAAAAATGTGTAGTGGAATTGATTTAGTTAATAAAATTGACGACATTTTGAATGAACTCGGAGAATCTAGAAAAGAATTCGCAAAACAACTGGACTTAAACCCAAGTACAATTGCAACATGGAAAACTAAAAATATTTTACCTCCAGTAGAAACTCTTTATAAAATTGCCTCAAAATTGGAAGTATCACTTGAATGGCTAGTAACAGAGATTTCAATTTCTAACGTAGACAGTTTTCATAGGACAGTTGGATTAAGAAGAAAAATCCGAAAACGGATATACGATTGCATTGCTACAAAAGCAAATGTTAAAAATGCAGATACAGAAGAATTCCATAGGCTATTTTTTGCAAACCATCAGAATTTGACTTATCGCATTTTGTTCAATTGGGCCGAAGGGAGGAAAAATCTAAGCGAATGTGATTTAAAGGACATCGCTTTTTCTTTAGGAATATCTATGGATTATCTTTTTTTAGGAGAAAAAAAAGATGATAATACTGTAGAAAAAAAAGACCTGGATATTCTTGATACTGCCAAACGTAATTTGAATGATTTGTTTTGCTTAGATAATCTTACAGAAGAGCGAAGAAAATTAGCAAAAGATATGCTCAACCAGCTTATGGAATTAGAAAATCTAAAGTACATCGAAAGGACCAAAGAAAATTCAAACTAATATTACGAAAATGTCGAAGCCAGCAAAAACAAATCTGCCGGCATCGACAAAATTCTAAACGAGAAGTAATAAAAATTTCAGCCGCAGACTTTCACTTTATCAAAACATTCGCCGTTGCACGCGCACCTTCAACAGAACTTATCATTTCTGGCAGAGAAGCCCGCGTGTAATAATCTGTCATACCAATCGTCGTGTGTCCGGCAAGTTTCCGCACTGTTTCGCCCGAAACGCTGCCTCTCATTCTTGTGATATATGTATACCGAAGCGAATGAGGCACGAGCTTGCGTCCATCCGTTTCAATTCCAGCGATTTTTAACGCGCGGCTAAACCATTTTTCAGCCGTTTTTGGTCTGATTGGCTTTCCGCTCCGAGTAAAAACATAATCATCATCATAAAAATTGCTCTCAGAAATGAAATCTTGAACTGTCTTGCAAAGAGAATCAGGAAGAGGAACAACACGGATTTTTCGGTCGTCGTTCGAACCTTTTTTGTTGTAATTTGTTCTTATTCCGCTTTCATACTGATAAAATCCGTCAACTACAAGAGTTTTTTCAGCAAGCAAAAACTGTTTTTTCCTGATTGCGATTGCCTCTCCGAGTCTCAAACCGCAAGAAGCAATAACTAAAAACATAAGATAAATTGAGCGGTAATTGTCGATAGGCTTGAATTTTTTTTCATACAATTCCTTTTCAAGCTGAATCCAGACATTTTCATCAAAAAGACAATCTTCTTCCCCAGCCGTCAAAATATCCGCTTTCTTTGAATTTCTCTTGAATTTTGGGAAAACAGGCTTTTGAATAAACGGAAGTCCCGCAAAAGGCGCTTCGTCAAAAATATTTCCGACAGCGGTGATAAAATTATTTTTCCAACTCGCAGAATAAGTGTCGCCGAGCGAAATCAGATAATTCGTCACAACCGGAACTGTAAGCTCTTCAAGCGAAAGGCTTCCAAATTCCTCCGTAATCTTACGCATCAGTTCCCTTTTGATTCTCAAAGTTGTCACGGTGATTTTCTTTCCGAGCTTTTCCATCCGTTCCATATGTTCGCTTCCTGGCACAAACATATATTTCGCGATTTTTCCGACAGTTATTTTTTCATCGTAAATTTTTGGAAGAGAAGAAACATACGAGAACGCTTCCGCCTGTGTCTTGCAGTTTTTGCAGACTTTCTGGATTTTTTTGCCTAGAACAGGGTCAATGTAATAATAATACCAGCGGTGGACAATTTTTGATTTAGATTTGACCGATTTTTTGAAAAGATGATAATCCATATAATTTTCCTTATCCAACAGTTGATATTCAGTTGGCATTTCAAAAACGAAAAATCATACGGATTTGTAAATGCTTGTATTATAAGGCTTTGCAGTTTCCCAATCTGCAAAAATAATGCGGAATAGTAGATTCGAACTACCGACCCCCACGATGTCAACGTGATGCTCTAACCAACTGAGCTAACTCCGCAAAAGTGAGTTAAACTATAGCAGAAAACGCCCGGCCGGTCAATACAGGCCTGCGCGTGAGACTCATGTTGAGGCGCACCGCTTCTGTCATGTTGAGGACGAAGTCCGAAACATCTATGCTCACAAAAACATAGATTCTTCGCTTCGCTCAGAATGACGGACTTTACTTTTCCACGCTCCACACGCCCGCGCCGGCATTATTGGTGACTGTAGCCTTTGCATCAGAAG
>CAZURC010000088.1:0-3979 GCA_964623405.1 uncultured Treponema sp. | reverse complement strand
ACGCTCCACACGCCCGCGCCGGCATTATTGGTGACTGTAGCCTTTGCATCAGAAGCAGTTTCAAGAATGTCAGAGTATGTATATCCATTCACGGCGGAAGAAAACAATGTTGAGCCGGTTACTGTTGAGTCGCAGCCTTTCTTAGAATTGTCCGTGTTGCCGCTTGAATACAAAGAGCCGTCTGAATTCCTAAAACTGTAATAAATTCCGCTTCCAAAATAGTTATTTTCGGCATAAATAATAGAACCAGCACGAACTCCAACCGCATAGCTGCTTGAATAGAATCCGCTTGAGTCAAAGTCATAATAATTATTGAAAACATGAAGCGTTGTGTTTCTTACCATCGGCAGACGCTGCTCGCAGTCCAGATAGTAGTTGTGATGAAGCGTAATCTGTCTTACAGAGCTGTCGCCTTCGTCGTCACCTGAGCCAATCAGCATAGTCTTGTCGTGGTTATAGAACTTGCAGTAAGAAACCGTAACATACTTGCCGTCGCCCTTGATGTCGCATGCGCCGTCGTAAGTCTGGTAATATTCAGATGTCGAGCCTCCCGTAGAAACCTTGTAGATGTTCATTGTGTCTTCAATCGTGCAGTGGTCAATCCAGATATTTGAGCAAGAGCCTTGTATTGTGATTCCGTCCCACTGGGCGTTGTAGCCGTCATTTTTCTCGTGGTGAGGAAATGGGTCGTAAGCGTCTTGAATCAAAAGATTTCTGATTACGACATCGGAAACACCGCTTATGTTTATCGTTCCGCCTATGATTCCGCAATTCTCGCCAAGTCCGATTATTGTTGTGTTTGAGGCAGGAAGAATCTTGATAGTGTCTCCATAAGCCGCGTTAAGCTTCCACATTGTCTGGCTTACGGTTGTGGCAGTTGAAGAAGAGCTTTTGTCATCTGTTGATGTCGAGCAAGCCGCAACGTACGCCGCCTTATAATCTGCGTATGTGTTATAAACCGCAGGATAAGTTGTTGAATTACTTGAATTCAATGATGTGGTTGTAGACTTCACGAAAGAATCAAGTTCATCTGTTGTGCCACCGCCAGTTGAAGGCAACATTCCTTCCGACATATCAATCATTCCATCAACATAGATGATATATCCGCCTTTTTTAGCATAGCTTACAAGGGCTGATTTTGTTGAAACGGTCACAACTGTTTTTGCCGATGTGCTCCAGTTCACTCCAGCATACCCCGTCGGCGTGTCGCTTGCGGAAATATAGTTCACTGTCATAGAAGAAGTTACCGTCACGGTGCAAGTTGCAGTTAATCCGTTTGATGTCGTCACTGTTATTGTCGTGCTTCCAGCCTTTAACGCCGTCACTGTACCGCTTGAAACTGTCGCGACAGAAGTGTCGCTGGAAGACCAAGTCACTTTGTCATATCCGCTTGTGATGTTGGCTGGCAACAAAGTCGCAGTCAACGTTGCTGTCGGATTAGGCTCATCGTCTGTGCGCTCAAGAGAAAGAGAAGTCTTGTCGAGCGAGATTGAAGTCGGCCGCACGATTGCAACATCTTCCGCATCGTCTTCCACAACCTCAATTACCATTGTGCGCTCAGAGCTGCTGTTTGAAGACACTGCGTAGAATACAAAGTCAGTTGCCTCTGAAACAGAAATCTTAAGGTTTCTTGAAACCTGAGAGCCGCCCCCCCCTGTCTTGAATCTTGCTGTATACTTAGTGCCGTCAATTGTCGCGCTAGATGCATCTATTGTCATTGTGTCGCCGCTAGTTCCAATAACCGCAGTGAATGTAACGCCGTTTGAAGTCAAGTCTGTTGTTTGTGAATATGTGGCAGCCCCGATGTCGCTTGGAAGCCAGGTGCTGCTTCCGACTTTTATTCCGTAAAAGTTAAGTCCGCTGCTTTGTGAATAAATATAGATTGTGGCCCCGCTTCCTGTGTAGCTGTAATTGTACGCAGCCGCTTTTGTTCCGACTGTGACTTCATTTTTTGTTGATTCTTTTGAAGTGTTTGAGCTTACCGTCACGTCGCAGTATGCGCTTACAGAAGTGTTCACAGTTGATGTCGCTGTAATGCGTGAAGTTCCTGCGGCTATTGCAGTAACTTTCCCGTCAGAAACTGTCGCAACATCTTCCCTGCTGGAAGTCCAGGTTACAGTTTTGTCTGAGTCAGAAAGATTTGTACCGGTCACAGTCGCCGTCAAGGTTGATGTCTCATCAACTCCCAGGCTTAGTGTTGACTGGCTCAAGGTCACACCAGTTACTCTGGCCGTGCCGTTGATTGTAGTATCGCCGTTGGTTGCAGAGCCGTCGTCAGATGAGCACGAGACAAGTCCAAGAGACAGCATCGCAGCCATAACGCCAAAAACCTTCGTATACTTTCTGTTAAAACCTTTCATTCTGAAACCTCTTCACAAGAATATATTTACTGCTTAACGCTCCACACGCCCGCGCCGGCATTATCGGTGACATGAGTTCTGGCAGCGGAAGCGCTGTCTATAGGGTAGAGATATGCGTTGATGGCCTCACTGAACAGCGTTTTCCCACGTGCAGAAGAACTGCTGGCAGAACCGACATTTCCGCTTGAATACAAGGTTCCGTAGGAATCCTTAAAGCTGTAGCCTATTCCGCTTCCAAAGTAATTGTTCTCTGCATAGATAATTGATCCTGCTCTCACCCCGACTGCATATTGCTGTGAGTAATAAAGATTTGAGTCTGTGTCGTAAACATTGTTAAAGATATGAATTGTCGAGTTACGCACCATCGGAAGACGCTGCCCGCAATCCAAAAAATAATTATGGTGCAAGGTGATTTTTCTTACACTGTTATCTCCGTCTGAGTCGTTGCTTCCAATCAGCATTGTCTTGTCGTGGTTGTAGAACTTCGTATAGGAGACCGTAATGTTAGCAGTAGAAGCGCCTTTCATATCACAAAGTCCATCGTAAACCTGCCATTTCTCGCCATTGGCAGCAAAACCAAGTGTAAGCGTATCTTCAAGCGTGCAGTGGTCAATCCAGACATTTGTCGCTCCTGATATGCTTATTGAATCATGCTGTGCGTTCCAGCCGTCCCCACTTTCATGGTGAGGGAACGGGTCAATTGTGTCTTGCACTGTTATATTTCTTATTACAATATTGTCTGCCCCTGTACCTAAAGAAAAAGACGCACCTCGAAGCACAGGATTATCAATTCCGATAATCGCTGTATTTGAGGCTACTGCAATCTGTATCATCTTTTTATAGGTATTGCTTATAGATGTTGTCTCAGTGTCGGCAGAAGAGCTTACGTTTGTTTCACCTTTTAACCATGCGCTGTATGTTGAATAGCTTGAATTAGTCTCTACAAACTTATCCATTGCGCTTGTTGAATCTGTAGATTTGGAGCCTGAACTTGGAATCAACCCGTCAGAGAAATCAATATTGCTGTCTACATAAATCAAATATCCACCCGCTTTCGCGTATTTCACAAGGTCGGATTTTGATGAAACCGTCACTTCTTTCGCAAACTTTGAAGTGTCAATCTCTGCATAGCCAACCGGCGTGTCGCTTGCGGAAATTGAAGAGCTTACAACGCCAATAGCTATCTGACTTGAATACTCGCCAGATGTTGCGGTTACTGCAAAAATACCTGCCGTGCTGCCGGCTGTGACAATCACGGGTTCTCCGCTCGTTGCTGTCGTGGTCGTTGTTCCCGCCGTGCCGAAATAAGCGCCGCCTGAAGTGTCGCTAGAAATTGAATATGTAATTTTATCAGAAGAGCTTGCTACATCTTCTATATAAACAGTTCCTGTAATAGAAGCTGTCTTGCCTGGCTCTATATATGAAGAATCAGCCGCAAGCCTAATCCCAGTAAAAGGCGTTGGCTCATCGTCATTCTTGCAGCCTGACACACAAAATGCCGCCGCGAGAAGAGCAGCTAGAGCAAATCCCTTATAAACTTTCATCAGTGAACCTCTCAAAGCTTTTGTCGTGATTTCTGTTAAAACTATATACAGATTCTGAATTATTTTCTACAGTCC
>CAZURC010000087.1:2703-8522 GCA_964623405.1 uncultured Treponema sp. | reverse complement strand
AAAAAAATGAATAAAATATTCAATCGTTTTGAATGGAACAAAATAGTTTGTAAATCGAAAGAGAAATTGAAAAAGAGTTTTCCTGCAAATCATCTTGTTGGAAAAAAAATCAAATCATTCAATGCAATTGGAAGTATAGAAAAACCTGATTCTTGGAATTTACAATATTGGAAAATTATGGATTCTCGTAAGCCTGAATATTGTAATTTTGAATTAATTGAGAAAAATTCTGATGAAGAAAATGTTTCATGCGAATTTTATGGAAACGAGCCTTTTGTGATTGTTTTTGATGATGATTCAACTTTTGAACTTCAGCTTTTGTGGCAGCGAGATTATTGTTTTTCCGAAAATCAAATTTCTCCTGATATAAAAGATGGAATAAATTATTGTGAAATGGATGCAAGCGTTCTATTCCAAGAACTTATTGGCTCTGTTATAAAAGACATTCAGGTTGATGAGAAAATAATTTTCAACACGGATTCGGGATTTTCACTTAGAATCAATTTTGCTAGCAGCAATCAAACTTTATATGAATTATGTAAAAACGGTGAATGTGTACAAAAAAAACTTTCAACTTGCTTAAAATCGTTGCTTGGTGTTGAACAAATTGAAATTCAAGACAGACATAACACGTCTTCATATTTTTGGATTGAACCTGCTACAGAACAAGAATCTATAGAAAAAGGCGAGTTTGGAGTTGTTTATGCTTCGTCCGCTCGTATTTCAATCGAAGAAGATTATGTTTACGATTATCTTGCTTATTTTTTGAAGGAATATTATAAGCCGGAAAATCACAAAATTTGTAGAGGTGAAGACAACAAGAATTTTGAATGGAATCTTGACCCAAATCTGTATAAATATGCTGAAATGGGAAAAATGCTCTCTGAAATAAAAGAAACTTGCTTAATTTTACGTGCAGATTTTAATGACAAGCGTCTTGATGAATGGAAAAAATACAGCATCGGAAGAAATTTTAGAAATAAAAAAGAAAAACTTAGTCAAACAAGACTTGTAAAATCTCGGGTTAAAATAATAATTGATTTTTACGAGCGTTTTTGTTTTCAGATTGAAGAAATGATGAGGCGTTTTCCGAATTTTGAATGTATCGATTTTATGGGACCGTAGGAGAGTTATTTATGGAAGAAAAAATAGAAAAGGCAGAAACCAAAAACGAAGGAGAAATGCGCCACTGGTATCTCGGCGACTATGAATGGTACGGCAAAAAAATCAAACGGATTTTCGGAGTTTTTTACAACCGCCCGGGAATTTATGACGGAACTTTGGGCGGAACGTCGCGCGTCAAATCGGTAAAAGCGGACTGGGAAAAAAATGAATACAGAATTGAAACGGAAAATTCTGTCTATCACTGCGCATTTGAGAACTGTTTTTTTGAGCGTCAGGACAAGTCGCCGTTCAAGCCGCCTCATTACAAAAAAGTGAGGAAAAATTTTTACAAGCCGGTTGACAGTTCCTCGCTCGGCGACAACGATATGCTTCTGGTTGTCGGAAATCACTGCGAATACTATTTTGATTCGCTCCTTTACAAGAACAAGGATGGCTCTGAAGGCAAGTTTTCCGCATATCCTCACATCGGAATGGTCACGGATACTTTTTTAATTTTTGGCGAAAGAAAAACCAAAGGGAATTTTTTTGTGGAAGACCAGCACATCGACATCCGCTGGTACGTCGGCTGCAGGGGATTTAGATTCTATTCGCTTTTCACAGACGGCAGGAAGCTCTGGATTGAAAACCGTGGAGACATTTCGCTTGAAATTTCTGGCTGCGGCTCGCCGTTCACATTGCAAAGCGGCGAACGCTTGTTAATAAAAGATGTATAATAAAAACTCTCATGTATTCTTGTTATGCAAAGCGCTTGGGACAATCAATATAAGGAGCAATTAAAATGAACATGCTAAAATTCTCTAAAGAAAAGAAACTTACTCCAGTTATAGAGGCTTTACCTGATTTTAATCTTGATGATGAGGATTTACTCATGTTTATCTGGAGTAGGGTTGGCGATATGCTCATTTCCTCAAAGAATCAGAATTACAAGAAAGTTCTTTTTCAGACTTTTAAAACTAATAATATTGATTCCAATCTGCAGAAAGCACTAAATGCTTATACTCAAAGATTTGAGGCGGCTCGCATTGGTTCTAACAAGCAGAATCCTCTTGAGAAGATTGTTGAGTCTGATTTCATGCGCAATTACGCAAATCTGTTTGAATTCTCAAAGCTTTATACATTCTTTTTTATTCTTCTCGTCTTGAATTCGAAAGAGAAATGGCTTTTCGATGGAGCTTATGGCGATGATATTCAGCGAAGTGCGACTATTTTGAGCTGCCTTTCAGGATTTCAGCTTGATGATTGCATTCGGCTAGTAAGGAAGCACAGTGAAAGTATTTCCTCAAATGCTAGAAAATTGCTTTTTTCCAATAATGGCGAAGTGAAGAATATCGTTGCTGAATATTTTTACAACAAGGAGCTTTTCTCAAAATATAGTCCGATTGAATGCTCGTATGATTTGTACGGGGATTTCTATCCTCTTGAAAGCATTTCAAATGAAAATTCTCTTGACTTGAAAGTTGTATCGAGCTTGCTTAAGCCTTGTCTTGAAACACACAAAGCGGTTTTTGTCTCTGCGTACGGACAGGATGACTATAGCTTAAAAAATTTTCTTCCATATGTTCTTGAGAAGGAGAAATTCAAAACCGTGTATTTTGAAGTAAAAGATGTTCCAAAATGCTCCGATCAACTTTTTTTGTTTCTTGCATTTTCAGCCCAGCTTTGCAAAAATTATGCATTTTTGGTCTCTGAGAAAACGATGGAAAATCTTATAATGGGCGGGGAAGATAATTCTTTCCTAGAGGAACTTTTTGAGCCAACGAATGAAATAGATTCGTCAGCCTCCTCAGAAAACAAAAGCGGTTCTTCGTTAGCAGAAGGCTTCTCCTTGTTGGACTTAGTCCAAACTCCAGTCTTTGTTTTAGCTAATCCTTTTGAAGAGGAAACAGTTGTGTTTGTTTCTACCGGCAGCGATGAAGAAGAAGAAAACTTGATGCTTCCGAATTTTAAACAACCTAAGGCTTTCGCTAAATTCTGTTCATTTAACTGGAGAGTAAAGGCTCCGCAGAAAAACGAATATAAAAGCCAGTTTATTAAATTTATGTCAGAAAGAGGAATCGAAGAAACAAGGGCAGGGGAAGCTGCCGAAACTTGTAAAACTTTGCGTGTTCCTCCGAGCGACTGGCCGAAAGTTTATGAAGTCATTGATTCATTGACGATGCTTACACAAGAGGAGCTGTCAAGAGTCATCAATTCGAAATTTTCTCTTTTAAAAGACTTCGACAACTTACGTAAAAACGGTCATTACACTCTTGATGTACTGAATACTTCCATTCCAGCGCAAGAAGTTGTCCAAAGCATCATGAATGCAGAAAAATGGCAGCAAAATCAATATGATTTTGACTCAGGACTTCGGATTTTGCTTTACGGAATTTCAGGGACAGGAAAGACAGCGTTTGTCGAATATATAGCGAAAACCCTAAACAAGCCGTTGATTTTTTTGAAGACTTCGGACTTTTTGAGATCAAGAGCAGGCGATTCAGAGAAAATTATAAAAATGACTTTCGAACAGGCAAGTAAAACAAATTCAATTCTGTTCATTGACGAGGCGGACACAATTCTGCGCGATAGGAAATCTGTAACACAGAACTGGGAAGCTTCGCTTGTGAATGATTTTATACAGCAAATGGAAAGGTTCCCTGGAATTATGTTTTGCAGCACGAATATTCCGGAGTTTCTTGACAATGCGACAAACAGACGCTTTCATATACAAATTGAATTTAAAAAGCTGGACAAAAAAGGCATCAGAACTCTCTGTGGCACTTACTTTGGAAACTATCAGTTCTCTGAAAGCCAGCTTGAAAGAATCTACAATTCAGGCGATGTCTGTCCAGGTGATTTCGGCGCAGTCTATGGGAAATTGAGGTTTTTAAATCCAGAGACAATTTCCGCAAGCTATATTTGTGAACAGTTGATTCAAGCTGTAAAGCTAAAAAATAGAGGCAGCAAAAAGACAATCGGCTTTACAAGGTAAAATACGCTTTGTTTAATTGCTTATTGAAAAACTTTCTAATAATGGACGTTCTGTCTACCGGTGCAGGTGCGTGTAGGCGTCTTCCTCTTCTCTCATCTTCTCACTCATTTAAACAAACTTCGTTATCTGCTAGAATTGATGTGCATTTCAATAATAATTACTTGACTGGAGCGTAAATAAGATGAATTTTGAGAATACTCAGGTCTGGGGATTTGAGCACGCAATAAGAGGAATGAGAAATCCTAAGAACAGCTGGGCGAGATCAGACAGCAGTTTTGACGGCGCAGCGGCGACTGTCGGAGAAGCAGATCTAAAGCTGATGCAGACACTTATAAAAAGCGGCTCGGAGCATAGGAAATTCTTGAGACAGATATTTGTTTCCGTAGATATTACTGCGCCTATGTACTGGTGGAGCGAGTTTGATACTTACAAGGTAGGCACTGTGGCAAATTCAACAAGCAAGATGCACAAGCTTGCCTCAACTCCAATAGCCTTTGACTGCTTTGAGCATGATGACTTTGTAAACACAGACTGCGGCGGCTCTGATTACAAGGACACACAGAGCGCATGGACATCACTTATAAACGCCCTGGAAGGACTTCGCGTTAAATTCAACGAAACAAAAGACAAAAGGTACTGGAAGGAGCTAATACGCTTATTGCCGGAAAGCTGGCTTCAAAAGCGCACCGTCACCATGAACTACGAGAATCTTCTCGGCATGTGCTCAAATGGCCAGCGCAGACATCACAAACTGAATGAATGGTCAGGAGAGGACAATCCCGCATTAAAGAACTTCCTTTCCTGGGCAAGAACTCTCCCCTACTCTAACGAGCTTTTGTTCCAGAAGACACGAATGGAAGAGCTTGCGGAAGAGAACGCTGAGCTAAGAAAGAAGCTTGCAGAGCAAGCTGGCAATTAGAATCAGACTGCGGACAGTTTTAGTCCGCGGTTTTTTATAGCACACCGCTCACAGCAAGAATAGAAATACTCGTTGAGATTACAGAGAGAATTGTTGTCAAAATTGGCGCATACTGATTAAAGAAATACAGTCCGCTGTTTGTCTTTGCCTCTATTGTCATTTCTGGCTGGATAAATTCAGACTTCTTGTGCGTATTGCCTTCTATATCTGTAATTGTAACGGCATCAAGCTTGTTCTTCTCTTTTACAAATCCGCCCGCAAGTCCAATATAATAGTCAAAAGTCCTGTCAGGAATATACGGATAGCGTCCAGGAGAATAGACTGCGCCAGAAACACTTACAAAGCTCTGCCTGAAAGGAACAAGCAAAGTGTCATTCAGTTCCATTGTGATTTTACTGTTGTAAGTCTCATCATAAAGCATCTGAGAGAGATTCACCTGGATATGCTCATCACCTCGGATGATGTATGCATTCTCAAGATCCGCCGTGCTTGCGAACAAGCTCTTGTTTCTTCTTGCAAAGAAAGCATAGTCCTCGCCATTGTTGAATGAAAGAGCAACCTTGTTGCTTGCAGTAAGAGACGTTCCTTCCGCAGAAGTTTGAATCGCTCCCTCAACAAATACAACTGGCATCAAGTCGGCATAAGAAGAGACATCAACGCTATCATAGCAGGCAAGCCCGTAGTCATCGTTATATGACTGCTCATTAAGATAGATTTTCTCACCCGAATTCTGCAATCCGGTCATTGTGCGGTAAAGCTCGATTCTGGTTATGTCTCCAAGAGGAGCAAGCCCGTCGCCATAAA
>CAZURC010000087.1:0-2603 GCA_964623405.1 uncultured Treponema sp. | reverse complement strand
GGGTTTTGGTCAATTTCCCCGAACCGTGTGGCACGGAACAAGTCGTAAGTGGAAGAGACTCCATCAATGGAAATCACCTCAATATTTCTTGTGGAAGAGTAATCAGTAAGGTAAGGAGACACGACAGTCGAAAGCCTCTTCTGCGGCCATGCGTCTATTTCCACGACATCCGTCACTTCTCCCATGACAAGGATTGTCTGAATGTTCTGCATATAAGGCACATAGAGCGTGTCATCTGCCTGAGCATAATACTCAGACATAAACTCGCTGTCATAGAGAATCTTCTCTAGGTTTAAAGGAATCTTCTGGTCTCCGCGCACAAGATAAGCGTTTCTTAGGTCAGATGTAGCAGTAAAATTAAACCTTGTCCGCCGCACTAAAGTCGCAATATTCTCGCCTTCTAGGAACGAGACAGGGATTCTGTTTATGACAGGATTGGACGAGTCAGTGCTGGAACTTTCTGTTGCGGTAGAAGCAGCATCGTCTGCACTCATCGGATCCGCATTCAGACCGCCTTTTACGCCTCCTGCCGCAATCTGCGATTCCTTTCCAATCTCGCCGACAGCACCCTCAAAGAACATTGTGCTCAGGATTTCAGTCCTGCTTGGGATTTGCAGAGAGTCGTGATCCTCAAGCTGAAAGTCTGCCTCAATAGAGCTCTGGTCAAGATATACAGTGTCTCCGCGCATGTTCTTTGAGTTTATATCTCTGCTCAAGATAATCTTTGATGTATCGGCGAATTTTGTAAGCCCGTTGCCGTAAAGGTCAATAAGAGCCTTAAGGTTCTCGCCTCTCAGCAGCTCGTAGGTTCCCGGCCGCTCGACCTGCCCTGATACAGTAACCTTTCTGTCCACCCTGTTCACGATAATCTTGTCTCCAGGCTTTAGATAAGGATCCTGAGACAAATCACCGTCACGCGACGCCTTGAAAAGGTCATAGTGGTTTGACTTGCCGTCTTCGGACGTAATAGTTATGTCGCGTGATGAAGAATAGTCCGTAAAGCTCTGTCTTATAAAGGCAGACAGTCTAGTCAACGCCCAGGCATTCTTTTCAACAGTTGCTCTTACTTCTCCAGTGATAGCTACCGTGAAAGTCGCCGGCGCAGTTAGGACAAACTGCACACCGCCCATCGGATAGTTTTTCTGTACGACAGCAGTAACCTGGTTCTTGAGCTGCAAGTATGTAAGCCCTTTCGCATTTATCACACCCAGGTTTGCAATTCTGATTCTGTAAGTTGAATCCACAGGAATTGAGTAGCTGACAGGCGTTGTTCCTGCCGCGAATGCAAGCGTGTATATGTCGCCAGCTGTAACAGGATAATCGCTTCTTGACATTGCAAGCTGCGCGTCCGGTGCAAGACTTGCCCCATCTCCTACAGATGCCCCCTGCTCTATCTGGCTGGCAATGTTCTGAGCCACCGCAGAAGAGATTGAGTTCTGGGCAAAGGAATACTCCGCCACCGCAACCATGAAAATTGTGACTAAAGTCTTAAATATCCGCTTAAAGTTCATAACGCTTGTTTCTCTATTTAGTTTTTAAGTTCAGCTTTTTCCGCGCTTCCGGATCATTCTTGATGTTATGCCATGCGTTCAATGCAAAAGCAAGGAATACAGAGATGAACGCGGCTGCAAAAGTTATAATAATGCAGAGCTTTCCCCTGCTCGGCTCGCTTTTCATGTCAGGGATTTCAGGGCGCTCCAATATCTGGAACACAGGCTGCTCGCTCTGCATCTTTACCTTTAGCAGCTCGTACTGAGTCTTAAGCTGCTCGTAGACTTTCTGCTGCGCATTCAGTTCCATCTGGATACGCGCAGTCTCTATTGAGACATTCGGGCTGTTCCAGATAGAGACACCGCTGTTCAATGATGCACCGAGATTCTGCGCCTGATGCTCAAGATTCAGAATTTCCTTATAGGTCGCATCAATGTTCACTTCAAGGTTTTTCTTTTCTATGCTGTTCGAGTCCAGTCCAAGCTCGTCAAAGCGGTTCTGCATCCAGTCAACAGCAAAGTTTACAACATCCTTTGCGAACGCAGGATCAATATCCGTAAAGCTGATAGTAAAAACCGCGCTGTCCTCGTCATAGGAAGAAGTCAAGGTTTTCTTTAGAGCCTTGCGGGTGTTCGCGATAGGATAATCCTCAATCTTGTATCTTTCTGTAATGCCGAACTTGTTAGCCACAGCGTCAAGATACTCATTTGAAGTGCTTAGATAGGTTGCAAGCGAGCTGTGTGAAGAGCCCCCTCCCCCCACGTTCACGCCTGCAAGACCTGCAAGAGACGAGAGACTAGAGGAAAGGCTTGAGGACGTGGAGTCTTCTTTTATAAGCATGTGGGCAGTCGGAGTATATTTGTTAGGAAGAGGCGACTTTTCCGCCGGAAGCTTGAGAGATATAATGGAAAAAACAACAGCACCGACCATTGCCAGCCCTGTTATTATCACAATCATCCACTTGTAATGGAGAAGAACTGCAACTAAATCCAGAAGAGAAATCTCGTCATCATCATGATTCTTTTGAGATGACTGGGAGCTAGCATTTTCCTGTAAATCAGCCATTCTTGCATTTTAGATAATAATTGACACTGTTTCAAGAGTAACGCCGG
>CAZURC010000086.1:5559-8645 GCA_964623405.1 uncultured Treponema sp. | reverse complement strand
TCTTCCAGCACGGCAAGATCTTTCATTGCTTCTTCCAGAGGGCTTTTAAGAGAGTCCTTCCCGTCGAGATAATCAACTGCATTCTGCACCATTCCGGAAAAATAGCATGACTTCGCCGGCATTTTCGTCTTTTGCCTGGCAAGCGAATAGAATCCTGTGTAGAGGCTGCTCTCTTTGCGCATATAAAGCTCTGCGATTCCGTTTCCAATGCGGAATTTTCCCAGGGTTCCAAGCGCTTCTATTCTGAATTCAAAGAATTTAGAGCGGCCGCTCATTGTTATATTGATTTCCGGGATTCTTGGCGATGAGTAATGCGCGCTGAAATTCCGCACAAGGCTCTTTTCATCCTTGTACACGCCTGTCACTACAGGCCTCTCAAGCTCCACGCCGAACAAGAAGCGCACAATATCAACAAGATGTGTGCCGTCATGAAGAAGGCTGTATGCTCCGTCCTTCTCAAATTCCTTGCCGTAGACCCTCAGCCCTGAGTCAAGCTCCGCATCGACCCGCTGGATGTCGCCGATTCTCTCTATCCATGAGCGCGCGGTATTATAGTTTAGGTCAAAGCGCCTCTCGTGGTTCACCATCATCGGTACTCCCGCTTCGCTTGCGCTCTTTTCGATAATTCCAGCCTCACTGGAATTAAGAGCGACAGGCTTCTCAAGTATTACAAGGCGAGGTCTTTGCTCAATGGCCTTTATACATTCCGCTAAATGGCTTTCCTCATTCACGGCGACAACGATTATATCCAGGGAGGGGAAATCCCTGTAAAGCTCTGCGCTCGTGCTGAAAACCTGCGGCTTTGCGCCGTGTAGATGCATATACCCTTGCCACTGCGAGAGCCTTTCGCTGTCTGTGTCGGCGGCGCATTCAAGTGATACTCTTTTGTTCTTTAGAAGAGCCATTGTATGGCTGGCCGGCTGCTCGCGTTTCTTGTCAAATCCAAGCAGGAATCCTATTCTTCCTGTTCCTATCAGCGCGGCTGTGTATTTTTCTTTCATGACATTATTTTCGGCTGTCTTTTCCTGTCTATTTATAAAATGTATTTTTTACGCTAATATTACCGGCACGAGGTACAATTTATGGCAGAAGAATGCACCCACAATTGCTCAACTTGCGGCTCGTCCTGCGCGTCAAAGGACTTAAAGTTCCACTTGAACCCTAAAAGCACAGTAAGACATGTCTTCGGCGTTGTCTCAGGCAAGGGCGGTGTCGGCAAATCCCTGGTGACAGCGATGCTTGCATCAAAAATGGCGAAGAAAGGCTACACATCGGCTGTTCTTGACGCGGACATCACAGGTCCGTCAATCCCGACAAGCTTTGGCGCGAGCGGAGAAAAAGTATACTGCGACAAGGACGGGCTTATCATTCCGGAAAAGACAGCCTCAGGCATCCAGCTCATGAGCATGAATTTTCTACTGGAGCACGAGAACGATCCTGTCATCTGGCGCTCAACGCTTGTCAACGGCTTTGTAAAGAAATTCTGGGAAGAGGTTCTGTGGGATAATGTTGACTTTATGTTCATAGACATGCCTCCAGGGACAGGAGATGTGCCGCTTACAGTATTCCAGAGCATTCCTCTCGACGGCATAATAATTGTCTCCACACCGCAGCAGCTTGTGCGTATTATTGTTGAGAAAGCGGTCAAGATGGCAGAGGCAATGAGCCTTCCCATTGTGGGTCTTGTTGAGAACATGAGCTATGTGGAATGTCCAGACTGTGGCCGTAAAATTAAAGTTTTTGGCAAAAGCCATGTTGAGGACATATCAAAGGAATTTCATATTCCCATGCTCGCCCAGATTCCAATGAGCGAGGAAATAACGGCCGCCGTTGACTCAGGCAACATAGAAACCATAAACGCGGACTTCCTTGACGCGGCATCCGCTATCATAGAAAGGCTTTAGCTAATGGCGGAATGCAATGCTCTTGCGCTCGCTCCAATGGCAACCTTAAGCCACGAGGCATTCAGGCGCTGTGTTGAGAAGTTCGGCGGATGCGACGAATACTTCAACGAGATGATTAACGCAAGCTCCCTAATCCATCAGGGGCCCTTTGAGAAATTCTATACACAGCATGGAGATGAGAGCGGAAAGATAGTCTGGCAGATTACTGGAAACAATGCCGCGCAGACGGCCCGGGCCGCTTCTATTCTCGCAGATCTTCCTGGAATGGGAATCGACATAAACATGGGCTGCTCCGCCCCGCAAATAGTCTGCACAGGAGCAGGAATATCATGGATGACAAAGCCTGTGGAGCAGACGCGGCTTATGGTGCGCTCTGTGAAATCCGCCGTTGAGAACAGCGCAAAGGACGGAGCAAAAGCAAAAAGGCTTTCTGTCAAGCTGCGGCTCGGAGCGGAGAATTTTACAGACAGAGGATTCTTTGAGTTCACCGGCATGCTTGTTGAAGAGGGCGTGCAGCTTCTTACGCTCCATCCGCGCACGCAGAAAGAAAAGCTCGCGCGGCATCTTCCCCGCTATGAGTATGCGGAGCAGCTGGCGCTGCGCCATCCTGAGACTCCTATATACATAAACGGAGAGATAAAGGATGAGGCGAGCCTTGACTATGCGCTAAGGAAAGTCCCCCATGCAAGCGGCGCTATGATTGCAAGAGCCGCGGCGCAGAAACCCTGGATTTTCGCGAAGCTAAAAGGTCTGCTCAATGATGAGAGAATCGACATGCGCTCTGTCGCACTGGACTTTATCGCCGATGTCGAGAAATACCAGCCTCCGGAGTTCTGGAGGACAAGGCTTCAAAGGTTCTTTTCATATTTCTGCCTCAACTTTACTTTCGGGAACTACTTTAAGACGCTGATGCTGAATGCGGCTAACAGTGAGGACTCACGCCACAGAGTGGACAAGTTTTTCTCGGAATGTCCTAATGAGAGATTCAAGGTCTTATAGCTACACATCTCCTATACTGTTCTCCTGTCGATTAATTAAAACTTAAAATTCGCTTTTTTTATATTTCTAGGCTATACTATTTTCAGTTAGTTTCAAGATTTGTAAGTTCTTTGAAATTAACTGCTTATTTATTAAAAAAAGTTCCGGAGCCCAGATTGAAGACCACGTTCATAATTCTCACTG
>CAZURC010000086.1:0-5459 GCA_964623405.1 uncultured Treponema sp. | reverse complement strand
TTATTAAAAAAAGTTCCGGAGCCCAGATTGAAGACCACGTTCATAATTCTCACTGCCCTTTTTATGGCGATAATGGGAGTTTGCTGCATATTCCTAAAGAAGAAATCAGAACTGTCGAACAGCCTTTTTCAATTGCTTTGCGCCGGCTTATGCTCATCCGCGCTCTATGCGCTTTCTATCCTGCGCTTTCCTGCCATTATCGCTTATATTATAAACGGTCTCTATCACTCAAGCACCCATGTCCTGCTTATTTTCCTGCTTCTTTTTGTCGCAGAGCTTGTAAAAATAAAAAGAACAAAAAAGGCGGTTCAAGCTATATCCCGCATATGGAGCATAATTCTGGCGGCAGACTGTCTTTCGCTCATCTTAAACACTTTCTTTCACCACGAATTTGAGCTTTCACCTTTTTTTGTGAGAACAAGGTTCCTGTCTTGGACAGCGAACTATCACTTTGCGTTTTTTATTCATCTTATGCTCTGCTATATTCTTGCTGGCACCGCCGCCGCACTGCTAATAAGAAAAATCTTCACCACAAACAAATTCTACAGATCAAAGTATCTGTCTGTCCTTGTGACTTTTATGCTTGTGGTTGCGATAAACTTCATATTCCTGCTGACAGATATGCATCTGGACTGCTCAATTCTTCTATATTGCCTTTTCTCGCTTGTCGCGACGTATTTCACTCTCTTCTCTGTGCCACGCAAAATAGAGACGACAATGCTGCAGCTAGTTTCCGACAACCTGAACAGCGGCATTTTCTGCTTTGACACAAACAGAAACTGCGTCTACTCAAACAAAATCGCAAAGCATATTTTCCCTTCCCAGCTGGAGCTTGCGGAAGAGCTCAAGTCCTTGCTTCTTCAGCGAAGGCAAGCTGTTATCCGCAACACAAAGATAAACAGAAACGGCCAGATTTTAACCTACGCGGAGGAATTCAAGTACCTGAAAGACACAAACGGCAAGAACCTCGGCTACGTCCTGAGAGTAAATGATATAACTGCGGAGCTAAAGGAAGCGGAAGAGGAGCAGTTCCGCTCAACACACGACAGCCTTACAGGACTTTTGAACAGGGAAGCTTTCTATGCGGAGGCGGAGAGAACCCTAAAAGACGATCCTGATACACCGCGGTATCTCGTCTGCACAAACATAAAGAATTTCAAGCTCATAAACGACCTCTTCGGCTCAAACTTCGGCGACAAGCTGCTAAAAGCCCAGGCAAATGCTCTGCTTAAAGCCAGCTACCAGGATACGGTGCGGGGAAGAATATCTGGCGACAAATTCGCAATGCTCATAAAGAAGTCCGACTTCAATCCAGACTCCGCTATGGCAAACACAGAGAAGCTGCAGAAAATCACCGCAGGAGTAAACTATAAGCTGCATGTCTTTATCGGCGTGTACGAGATTTCCGATCCTTACGAGAAAGTCAACTCAATGTACGACAAGGCTAATCTTGCAATAAAGAACATAAATGAGAACTACTCGCTTTCAATTGCCTACTATGACACAAAGCTGCTCGCAAAGCTCATGGAAAGCAAGAACATTGTCGCCGTCTTTGAGAGCGCGCTTAGAGACAATCAGTTCGCAATGTATCTTCAGCCGCAGGTTCAGAGCGCAGACGGGAAAGTCGCAGGGGCAGAGGCGCTTGTGCGATGGGAGCATCCGGAAAAAGGAATTCTATATCCAGCGGAATTTGTCCCCACCCTTGAGGATACCGGCTATCTTTATATGCTTGACCAGTACATCTGGGAAAAGGCGGCTGAAACGCTTGCAAAGTGGAAAAAGATTGGCTGCGACATGTATATAGCTGTCAATATCTCCGCAAAGGACTTTTACTATCTTGACCTGTACAAGGTTTTTACAGGCCTTGTAAAGAAATACGGAATCTCCGCAAGCAAGCTTAAAATTGAGATAACAGAGACAGTCCTTATGCACGATCTGAAGATGCACAAAAAAGTTCTGTCTGCCTTGCAGGACTTCGGCTTTTCAATAGAGATGGATGATTTCGGCTCTGGCTACTCATCGCTTAACATGCTCAAGAATATTGATGTCAATATTCTTAAAATCGACATGGCCTTTCTCCGCCAGACAGAGCACACGGAACGCAGCCGCAAGATTTTGCGCTCAATTGTAAAAATGGCAAAGCAGATGAAAATAAGGATTGTTGTCGAGGGTGTCGAGGAGGAAAGCCAGGCTCAGTTCCTAAAGGAGCTGGAGTGCGATGTATTCCAGGGCTATCTGTACTCCAAGCCAATAGCCGCCCGTGAATTTGAGGAGAGGTGGATAAGCAATAAGAAGGAGCCATCCGTGGCGAACAAATTAATTAAGGGAGCTTTTGCATGAACCTGACATTCTGGTCCAATCTTTACGCCACGGCCTGCTTCGTGTTCTGCGGACTTATGGTATGGCTTATATGTAAAATTGCGACGGCAAAAATCGATATAAAAGAGGAGATGATTTTCACCCTCTCAGCAATACTATGGACAGTTGCCTTTTACTCTGCGTTTCTGCTTGCAAGCAATAAGCTGAATGCGCTGTTTTTCTATGAGCTGTATCTTATCGGAACCGTATGGTCTATCTATGCAGTCAACTCTTTCTGTCTTGTCTATACAAACACAGCGACAAAAATGGGAGTGTTCAAGCTTCTGTTCTGCATAATAGGCTTTATGGACACGGTTTCCATACTCGCAAACACAAGGCTCTTCCATGTCTTTGACCTGGAGCAGTTCTTTACATCGGACGGCTATGCGTACTGGGCGCTTATCTGGGGAAAGGGAATAATAATGCATCTAGTCGCCTGCTACATAACAGCGACATTCACATTCATAATTCTTATATACAACATATTCAGCGCGGCAAGCTTCTTCAAGGCTAAGTATATAACAATACTGATAGCTTATTTCCTCGTCATAGTCGTGAACTATACGTGCTACACCTCAAGCTTTCCTGTTGATTTCTCTGCGCTTCTAATCGCAACAATTGTGTTTTTCATAATGAACTACACAAGCACCAGCTTCTCCTCATACATAGTTGTAGGTCCGCTTGCCTCCATAAACGAGACCCTTTCAGACGCGATTCTTTGCTTTGATTATTCAGGCGCGCTTGTCTACAACAACAGCGCAGCGAGCAGGCTGTTCAACAAGCGCGGCGACGATCTCAAGACATATACAGAGCAGTTCAGGCTGCTGTTTCTGGAGGACAAGCCCGATGAAATGTCTCTTGAACTGGACAACGGAGAAACACATTACTATGAGACTGAGTACAAGGATTTTTTCATAAAGGATTCTGCCATAGGCTCATATTTAAAGCTTCAGGACAAGACAGAAGAAATAATCGAATCCCAGAAAAGAAGATACATTGCAACCCATGACCAGCTTACAGGCTTGCTAAACCGCTCGGGCTTCTTTGAGGAAGTAAAGAACGCGCTAGAGAACGGGGTCTTTAAGAAGCCTATTATAATATGCACAAATATAAAGGATTTCCGCCTGATAAACGACATTTACGGTGAAAGCTACGGAGATGAAATTCTTAGGAGCGAGTCCCAGATTATACAGAGAATCGGACACAGAAAGAACATAAACGGCCGCCTCACTGATGACAAGTTTGCCGTTGTAATGGAAAAGGCGGACTTTCATCCAGAGGTTGTCGAGGAAGCATTCAATGAGCTTAGCGCGCTTACAGAAAACGGAACATTCCACATGTCAATCTCCGCAGGAATCTACGAGATATATAATAAGAACGAAAGCGTCCAGGTAATCCATGACAAGGCCAAGATGGCGATGGATGCAATCAAAGACGACTACCAGCAGATTTTCTCATACTACGACTCCACAATGATGGACAAGCTTCTTGCGGAGAAGAACATTGTGTCCGAATTTGAAAAGGCTATCGATGACATGCAGTTTGATATATATTTGCAACCAATAAACGACACAAAAGGAAACGCGTCAGGGGCGGAGGCTCTTGTGCGCTGGCAGCGTCCGCACCAGGAAATGACCATGCCAGGCACCTTTATAGACATTCTTGAGAAAACAAGCCTTATTTACAGGCTGGATCTTTATGTATGGGAGCTTGCGGCAAGAAAACTAAAGGACTGGCAGAACAGAGGATTCAAGGACAAATTCATATCCGTGAACATCTCCTCAAGAGACAAGTATTTTATAGACATAGCTCAAAGCCTGAAGGATCTTGTGTCAAAATACCAGATTTCTCCAGAGAATCTGCATCTTGAAGTCCAGGAAAAGTCTCTCGTAGAGGATTCCGAAATGTCCATGCACATATTCACGCAGCTAAAGGAAGCTGGATTTAAAATTTACATAGACAGGTTCGGCACAGGGTACTCATCCCTCAACATGCTAAAGGATTTTGAGGCGGACGGAGTAAAGATTGACACAGTGTTTCTATCTGAGGACGAGCTTTCCGACAAGAACAAGATTATTCTCCAGACAATGATTTCAATGTCCGAGGATTTGGGAATGGAAGTCATACCAGAGGGCGTGGAGACAAAAAGCCATCTACAGCAGCTTCTAAGAATGAACTGCAAGACATTCCAGGGCTTTTATTACTCACGCCCCCTCCCTGTACGCGAATATGAGTCAATTTATCTAAAGTAGACAAGTCCGATTTCTACGGCTATTTCTCAATCGTGATTGACTGGTCCGCAGTGAAAGATTTTCCCGGCTCCAGCGACAAGAGCGCGGCTTTTTCCTCCCACTCATGGTCGGTGTTCTCAGCGTCGGCGGTTCCGTACCACGGTTCAATGCAGTTGAATCCGTTTCCTTCCGCGCCTTTCTCGCCGTTTCCACCCTGCCAGACCATCAAGTACGGATAGTTTGCCGAGTTCACTTTCACGAGGCTTCCGTCCTTCTTGTTGCGAAGTCCGACCCAGTTTGACTTGAAGGCCGTGAAGAAATGTCCGTTTCCAAATCCTTTCTCATTGATTGGAATGATTCCAGCCTCCGCTTCGCCATACGGTTTTGTCGTTGGCGCAGTTCCTTCCTCGTCGGTTGCAAGCTGTGCTTCATCGTTCAAAAGAACTTGTGTCAGAGGCTCGCACTTTTCAAATTCATACTGATAGTCAGAATTTGTTGTTCCCGCCGGATCTGTGTTGCGCGGGCAGCAGAACGCTGTGTGGCTTCCAAGAGAGAAAAGCATTGTCGTTGTGTCTGTGTTTGTGACGGTCGTCGTGAAAATCAAGCCATTTTCTTTGAGTTCATAATGAGTCTTGAGGCTGAATTTCCACGGAAATTTGTCCGCAGTCGCTTCGCTTTCTGTGAGTTCAAAAGTCGCGGAAGTTTCTGTCTGGCTGATGATTTTATGCTCCAAATCGCGGCTCATTCCGTTGTTCACAAGATGATATTCCTTGCCGCCATAAGTGTAGAATCCGTCCTTGATTCTTCCTACGTGCGGAAAAAGAACCGGCGCGTGGAATTTCCACACAGACTCCGGACCTTCAAAAACGT
>CAZURC010000085.1:7340-8695 GCA_964623405.1 uncultured Treponema sp. | reverse complement strand
TTTCATTGTAAAAAATGTTCTCGCTGCGCTTCACGACAATAATCGGCCCGTCAATCGAAGTCACGCCACGATATTCAATTCCCTTCATCGCTACTCCTATAGAGCTGCTCAAGCTCGCCCATCTGCTGGTCAAATCTTGACTCTGTTTCTTTTATCATCTCAAGCTTGTCGTTCGGGACTGTCGTCTTTAAACGCACAATCTCTTCCTTTACTGGCAAGGAATTGACTTTTGCAAGCGGCGCTCCAGACTTAATGACAGCAGCGCCGCGTCTATAAAATTCCATCATAAGGAGCAGTATTTGAATCTGCTTCTCCGGAACGGAGTAAACATCAATCTTGTCAAAGGCATTCTGCTGAAGAAAGCCATTCTTTATCATATCCGCGACAATCAGCACAATCCGCTCATAGTCAGGCAGGGCATCAGGGCCGATAAGACGGACAATAGACTGAAGCTGCTGCTCCTTTTTCAAGAGCTCAAGAGCCTCAAGGCGGACCTTTGCCCACCGCGGGTCAAGATTGTCCCACCACTCCTTTACCTCATCCGCATACTCTGAGTAAGAGTCTATCCAGCCAATCGCAGGATAATGCCTAGCATTCGCAAGCTCCCTGTCAAGCGCCCAGAAACATCTTATAAAGCGCTTCGTATGCTGAGTTACCGGCTCAGAGAAGTCGCCGCCCGGAGGAGAAACTGCGCCGATTACAGAAACAGATCCCTCCTGGCCGCACAACGCCTTTACACGGCCAGCTCTCTCATAGAAAGAAGCAAGCCGGCTAGGAAGATAAGCAGGGAATCCTTCCTCAGCAGGCATTTCCTCCATGCGTCCGGACAGCTCGCGCAAAGCTTCTGCCCAGCGTGATGTCGAATCCGCCATTATAGCAACATGCATTCCCATGTCGCGGTAATACTCGGCCAGGGTTATTCCTGAGTAAAGAGAAACCTCACGGGCGGCTACAGGCATGTTTGATGTGTTCGCGATAAGGATAGTGCGCTCCATCAGCGATCGACCTGTCCTTGGGTCAATGAGGCTAGGGAATTCTGTAAGAACATCTGTCATCTCATTGCCACGTTCCCCGCATCCAATGTAGACAATCAAGTCAGCGTCACACCATTTTGCAATCGCATGTTGAGTCATTGTCTTTCCTGTGCCAAAACCTCCAGGAATTGCGGCAGTTCCGCCTTTAGACAACGGGAAAAAGACATCTATGACGCGCTGTCCCGTAACAAGCGGCTCGCTCACGGCAAGCTTCTGTGTAAAAGGACGCGGAACACGGAGCGGCCAGTAATGGCTCATCTTTATCTCCTCGTCAAGCTCAGTCTTGCCTATGACATCATCAACTGTGTACTCGCCCTCTCC
>CAZURC010000085.1:0-7240 GCA_964623405.1 uncultured Treponema sp. | reverse complement strand
GTTCCGACAAGACCAGGACCGAGACGCAAGGAAAGAGGACGTCCATTGCTGACTACCTCTTCTCCAATTCTCATTCCTGTATCATCCTCATAGACCTGGATTGTCGCTGAGTCCTTGTTCTGACGGATTATTTCGCCGATTATTTTCTTTTCGCCTACATCAACAACATCATAAAGACCGCACCCTCCAAGACCTTCGGCGTAGACAATCGGACCTGAAATTCTTGTGATTTTTCCTTTTATCATTCTGGAAGCCTGCCTCCGAACAAAGTTGATGCTAGTTCGTATGAATATTTATCTTTTGTCTCACGCACAATCTCATCGATTGTGAGACGGATTTTTACAGATTTATCAACACTCTCAAAAATCATTCCTTCGTGAACATTATTGCCTTTTACAGCTTCTTCACCGCTCTTCTCAAACGGAATCTGAGAAAAGCTGACCAAATCATCCGCGCTGAATATCTTTTCCGCTGTTTTTCTTGCATCTTTCTCGTCAAGCCCGCCAAAATAGCGCACATCAATTTTCTTGCCGGACAAAGCCGCCTTGCAAAGAGAAAGCTTGTTCTCAAGAAGAGAGATGCGTTTTTCCTTGCCGATTGAATTAAGATACTCGTCAATGCCCTTGCTTACCTGCTCATCATAAAAAGACACAAGGAATCTTTCCTTCTCAAGAGGAATATAAGCCTCCGCGTTTTTCTCCAGCTGTGAAAGCTTATCCTTATAAATGGCCTCTTTCTCGCCGGCGGACTTGCTTACGCGGCTCGCAACCTCGTCCGCAAGAGACTTGGCCTGTCTTTCCGCGTCTCCAATGATTTTCGCGGCTTTTTTCTGAGCGTCAGCCTCAATTTCCTTGTCAAGTATTTCCGTTGACCTGAGTTCTTCCATTTTTGTTCCTCTTTAGTTCACACAGAAATGCCGACTGCTTCGCGGATTGAATCTGTAAGAGACTTCTTCCCCTGCAGATGCCCGTTAAGAGGCGGAATCTCAACAATAAGCGGGAACTTTGCGCCTTTCTGCCATTCAAAAACCTCATCCTCAATCATGGCAGAAACATCCTCCGATAAAATCAAGACTTTCGGACGCTCAGCGACAGGCAATGAATTCTCACCGCCGCGTCCAGTTACACGGTTAAAAGCATTCAAAGCCTCTTTCCTATTTAAAGCGGCAGCGCCGTCAACTCCTACGAGCTTAAAGGCAAGCACCAGCTCCCGCTGAGCAATCGTAAAGTATTCCATAATATTCCAGAATTGTTTTTAAAGAATAATAATCAAAAGCGCTACAAGGAATCCCCAGAGACAAATACCTTCTGCCAATCCGACAAAAGGAAGAGCTTTTCCAGAAAGCTCCGCATTCTCGCTCATAGCTCCCATAGCGGCGGCTCCAATTTTACCAACAGCAAGACCGCCGGCAATACATGCGACAGCTACAGCGGCGGCAGCGGCTATATATTTTATTGAGCCAGAGCTTTCCTTTTCAGCGGCAGCTTCTGAGACTTGAGTTTGAGAGACAGCCTCTGTGCTTGTGGACTGGACATCCGGAGCCGCACTAGCAGTTTCCTGTGCGACAGCGCCAAAAACAGCAAAGCCAGCAAGCAGTGCTGCAACCAACATAATTTTTTTGCTCATGATATTACCTCACAAAAAATATTATTTATATTCAAACGCAAAAGGCACAAACTCCTTTCCCGTTTCATTGAAAAATTTAGAGAAGAACTCGTAATACTGAAGGCGGATAACCTGTATGGCGACAATCATGCCCTCAAGCACAATAACAATGGCATTTCCTGCAATAAGGATTGCAAGACGCGCCGCTCCAGCAGGAGCTATGCTGCACATTTTTGCGATTATAAAGCCAAGAACCGCATGGGCCAGAGCAAAAGCGCCGACACGCACAAAGCTTATAGAGTTGGAAAGATATGAGGAGATGACTTCTATCAGCTCTACAAGACCTCCTATTACAACACCTCCAACTCCGCCCTCAAGGACAGGCCTGTCCCCATCAAAAAGCCTCTCAAAAGGCTCTCCGAATGCCGCAAAGAAAAGAGTAACTCCAATAAAAATCCAGTCGAACAAAGACGGAGAGTGATGGGCGAATCCAAGCCGCAAAGCAAACACGACCGTATACCAGAACCAGAGCGCGCCGGCCAGTCCGATTTTTCCAAAAAGCGCGCTGCCGTATTTTCTTTCTGCAAACTTATTGACGATATTGATTATAAGACCTATTGAGTTAATGACAAATCCTACTGCCATTGTAAATCCAAATATGCCGAATATTATGGAGACAGCATTTGTTGTCTGCCAGAACTTCATCTCAAGTATAGGGTAATGAGGCTCTCCAAAAAGCCCTGTAATAAACATTGAGACAGCCTTCATCGGCCCTTCTGTCGCAAAGAACTCACCAGTCAAGAGGCCCATAATCATGCTGGAGCAGCCGATTGCTATAAATATAGGCGCAAACTTGTTCCAGCCTCCGACCTTTATCACTTTTGCAGACATCAGGATACCAAGAAGAAAGAACACAAGTCCCTGTCCTGCATCTCCGAACATAATTCCAAACAGAAGCGTAAAGAACAGGGCGACAAAAGGCGTAGGATCTATTGTGCCGTAGGCAGGAGACCCGTAGCTAAAAATCATTCTCTCAAAGGCGCCTATGAATTTCCCGTGATGAAGCTTTACAGGAACCTTCTCTTCCCCCGATTTTACAGAAGGAACCTCGCTAGGGTCAAAAAGACGTATTGCGATTCTCCCCTCCGAAAGCTTGTCAAGCTCAGTCATAATCTCGTGGCAGTCGCTCTCAGGAATCCACCCCGTAAGCCTGTACACAAGGCCCGTGGACTCAAGGCTGTTCTCCAAAGTCTGTATCTGGGAAGCAATAGAAAACTGGCATAGAAGCTTTCTGATAAAGTCAGCATGAGTCTTCGCCATGTTATGCTTCTCTTCCTCTATGGTGTCAAAGTCCTTCTTAGACTGAGCAACCTGGTTTCTAAGACCTTCAAGGACATCATCCGGCACTCCCTTAAAGTCGCTAGGAATCTCCATGCTCACAAAGCCGTGCTTTTTAAGCTCAGAGTCAAGAGCGAATCTTCCTTTCTTGGATGTAGCCGCAAGAATCCTAGTCTTATCCTTGCCCAGGGGAACAATAACTGCGCGGCTGCCAGCAGAAGACACAAGGTCATCATAGACAGCAGGATCTATTTTTCCTACCCGCATGGAAAGAAATGACAGATGCTCAAGCTCAGAATAGGAGACCTTTAAATTCGCAAAGGAGCTCGCCTCATTATAGGCATCTTCTACGCGCTTGAGCTCACTCTCCGCATCCAGCTCTCTTTTCTGCAAGGCATCAACTGTATACAAGACTTTCTGACAAAGAATCCTGTCATATCCAGACGGGCGGGTTGCATTCTGCAAGTCCTCGGTAGAAATATCCGGAAGAGACAAGAACGCGCGGGCATTTTTTAGCCTGGACAAGATATCCTCGTCTGGATTTGGGTCTGTATGATTAAGGACAAGCTGCTGCTGGAACTGGAAGTTTCCTTTCTTGCCTAGAAATTCAATCGCAGCGTCAATATCTTCCTTTAGAATCATCAGCTCAACAAGCCGCATCTTAGCTGTTTTTGCCATTATTCACCTCCAAGCCTCAATCCCTCTGTAACCCGCCGTATGTTGTCAAGCTCATCCTGCTTGACCTTAAAATAGCACACAAGCGACAGAGAGGTAAGCGGAAATTTATGGAATACAGAGGAATATCTCTTAAGGTTTGTCTCTCGAAACGAATTCTCTACCCAGCGCGGATCAACCTCCCAAGGAGCTCCCTCCTCATGAGGGTTAAGGCACGAGCTGTATTTCCAGTCTTTCCAGTCATCATAGCTTGAGAAATCCTTTGAGAGAATTCTTGCAGCCTCTCCTGCGAACAAGTCATTTTCTCCGGCTTTCTCAGACTCAAAGAAGAGCTTTGAGAGAATCTCATCTGTCTCCATCTTATAATAGACCTTTAGTCTCATCGCCCAAATGATGTTGCGCATTCCTATTTCCTCTGCAAAGAGAAATTTTGTCTCTGTCCTAACGCTGGCCTCTGTCTTGGATGCGCTGTTCCAGTATGCTCTTAGATACTGAAAGTCAAGTCTCGTGTCCAGAGCCTGCTGCTCCGCAATATCAGGAACCCTGTTGTACCAGGCAAGCTCTGTGCCCTCAGTAATTTTTTCTATATCCGGCCATTTGTCATAATGGAGCAAAGCGTACTCCCCAAGATTGATAATATCAGGGCAGGAAGTCTCCTTTAGGCAAAGAGCGCCCGCAATAGTTTTTAGATTGGTATAGTCATAGAACTGAAGAAGAGAGACAAGGATTTTCTGCGGCCGGACATAGCACTCCACAAGAGAGCAATAGTCATCAATAAAAAGTCTGACAGCTTTTTCCTCAATTGTTTTCGCAAGGATATTCTCAGGAACAGCAGGAACCTCATCCGTGAACAGCAGACTATAAAGCTCCGCAAGCGACTTTGCCGCATAAAGCTTTTCCGCATTTTTTCCAGAATATGCCTTTGAAAGCATACCGCAGACCTTGGCGTAAACATAAGCGTCCGCAGCGGATTTGTCCATCATGATGCATCCGCCTGATTCTTGAACAAGAGATTGTCCAAAAGCCTGTTGAAAGCGGTCTTATCCTGAGGGGTTTTTGACAGCTTTTCCTTGTAGCTGTCTACTTCATGGGACACTTTTGCGCTGATTTTTTCAGACTCGTTCTTAAAGGATTTATCAAGCTCAGCCACCGCCGCATTAAACTGCTCAAGGTAAGCCTTATCCGCCTCGGCCTTTGCGGAATTGATTTTATCCGCGGCTTGTTTCTGGGCATCCGCCGTAATTGACGATGCCTGGTTTTCTACCTCTATAAGATGCTCGATTACGCTAGTCTCGCTTTCTGCCATGGGAAACCTCCCCTTACACAGCCTCTTCTGACTGCACAATCAGATTATAGGCTTCTGCCTGTGTCTGGCAAGAGAGAAGCTTGCCGATAAAGCCTGGTTTTTGTAGAGTAATTGCAAGAGATTTTAGGATTTGGACATGCCGCTCTGTCTGGTTCTCGCCCGCGATAAGCATAAACACCAAGTGGACAGGCGCATGGTCAATAGAATCGTAGTCAATTCCGTGCCGGCTGATTCCAATCGCGCCCAAAGTGCCGGTTACAGACGGCACCACAGCGTGAGGAACTGCAACAGAATGCATAATGCCAGTGCTCATTCTCGCCTCACGCTCGTTCAGCGCAGCAAGAGCCTCTTCACGGTTAAAGTCAGGATGAGCTTCATGAAGAACCTCAATCATTTCCTCAAACAGCTCATCTTTTTCGGTACTCTCCAGATTTACAATGATACTTTCCTTTGAAAAAACATCCTCAAGAACCATCGATATTTCCTTTCCAGCCAGCGTACCTTAAAACTGGTTATTCTTAAATACTATTTTGCTTGTATAAGTCTATTCCTGTGCGCCGGCTGCTCCCTCTGCGTCCGGAGTGGAAATCTCTGACTTCCACCATTCAGAAGACTGCTCTCCAGCCTCTGTATCCGCGCCCTCCGAACTTTCATCAATAGCCTTTCCTTCTGCCTGAGCCGCATTAAGAAGCTCGGCATCCGAAGAAACTGTCTTAGATGGAAGAACTTTTGCAAGAAGTAAAGTAACGATAAAGAAAAGAATTGTAAAGACCACCGTTGTCTTTGTAAGAATTGAGGCAGAATGAGAGCCAAAAGCCGCAGAGTTTCCCCCGCTTAAAAGACCGCCCATTCCATTATTATCCTCGTCCTGAACGAGAACAAGAAGAACAAGCAGAACACAGATAATAACAAATGTCACCAGCAAAACAACTTTCATTTATTTCTCCAAAACGGGCAAAAAGAAAGGAACCCGCCAACTTTTAATTATTAAAGTATTCTAGCGGAATATATGATTAAGGTCAATTATAGAAAAAAGCGGCCGCAAGAAGCCTCTAGCCGTTGCAAATCGGGATAAAAGTCTCCGCCTTAAGGGATGCGCCTCCGACAAGGCCTCCGTCAACATCCTCCTCTGCAAGCAAATCCTTGTAGTTCTTCACATTCATCGAGCCGCCGTACTGGATTATAATATTATCCGCTGACTCCTTGTCATACATCTTCTCAATTACCCTGCGCGCATAGGAGTGAATTTGCTGAGCGTCGGCAGGAGTAGCAGTTTTTCCAGTTCCAATAGCCCAGACAGGCTCATAAGCGATAGTAACATGGGCAAGCTGTTCTTTTGCAACCCCTAGCAGCGCGGAGTTAAGCTGCCGCTCGCACACTTTCTCTGCACGTCCGACCTCCCGCTGGGCAAGAAGCTCACCTATGCAAAGAACGACATCAAGACCTGCGCCAAGAGCACGGACAACCTTCTTATTGATTAAATCGTCACTCTCGCCGAATTCATAGCGGCGCTCAGAGTGGCCAAGAATAACTGTCTGAACACCAATGTCCTTGAGCATATCCACAGAAACCTCTCCTGTGTGGGCGCCGTTCTCTGTGGCCGCGCAGTTCTGTGCTCCCAGAATAATATTTGTTCCTTTTATAATCTGCCGGACCGCATCAAGATAAACAAAGGGCGGAGCTACCATGATTTTATTCTTGCAGTCCTTAAGCTGGTCAACAAGCTCCTTGACAAGGGCGACCGCACTCTCCCTGTCCATGTTCATTTTCCAGTTTCCTGCAACATAAGTCTGACGCATAGGATTCCCCCTTTTTATCTCAGGCGCAGGGCATTATGCCTGCTTTCCACCTAATTCTATTCCTTATTTCCTCTTATGTCAAAAAAGACCAGGAATGCGCTCAAGGCGCTTTGCTTGTAATGCCCATACATTATGGGCACTCCGCGAGCTTAATGACCGAGTAAAAAAAATGCCACCCTGAACTCGTTTCAGGGTCTGCTTTTTACGGCAGATTCTGAAATAAATTCAGAAATGACATTTATTCATCATCCACAGATTCCGAAGATTATCCTTTTAATCCGCGTTTATCCTGTTGAATAGCTATTTTACTTTGTCGCCAAAATCGCAATTCCCGGCAAAGTCTTTCCTTCGAGCAGCTCAAGCGACGCGCCGCCGCCTGTTGAAACGTGGCTCATCTTGTCCGCAAGATGGAACTTGTTCACAGCCGCGACAGAATCTCCTCCGCCAACAACTGTCATCGCGCCTTTTCCAGTCGCCTCGGCAACAAGCTTTGCGACAGCCTCAGTTCCCTTCGCGA
>CAZURC010000084.1:0-8799 GCA_964623405.1 uncultured Treponema sp. | reverse complement strand
TATAGATAAAAATTACTTCCTGTAATTTTTATCTACGCGCAAAGCCATTCACCTTTGCGCTTTACTAGGCGCGCCATCCATGGTGCGGACACAGTGGCGGGGTGAGTACGATTCACGTTTTCAATTAAAGGCGGCTATCATACTTGAAAGATTATTCTTCTGAAGCTTTGTTCTCGAATTTTGTGTAGGAGCTCAGGAAAAGAAGATTCACGTCGCCTATCGGGCCGTTTCTCTGCTTTGCAACGATAAGCTTTGCGTCCTGGACAGGGTCAGTCTCCCCGTCCTCTGTCTTTTTTCTGTCGCGGTGTATGAACATGACGACATCAGCATCCTGCTCTATGGAGCCAGATCCCCTGAGCTGAGCGAGAGTCGGCTCGGTTCCCTCCGCATCGCGGGCAACCTGGCACAGCGCGACTACAGGGATATTCAGCTCGCGGGCAAGGCTCTTTAAGGACTTTGAAATCTCAGACACCTGCTCATAGACAGGCGCGGAAGGGTTTTGCGTGGAAATGAGTCCTATGTAGTCAATGAATATTATCTGCACGCCCTTTGACTGAACCATTCTTCTAGCCATCGCCCTCAGGTCAAGAAGCTGCATGTTAGGAGTATCAACTATATACAGCGGAGCGTCATACACCCTACCCGCCGCGTCATTTATCTTCTGCAAATCCTCAAGCTTCATCATTCCAGAGCGGATCTTGTGTCCTGGTATACGGCTCACCTGGGAAAGAAGACGCTGTCCTATCTGCTCATAAGACATCTCAAGAGAGAAGAAGCCGCAAGGAATCTTATGGTCAATAGATATGTTCTCCATCATGGAAAGAGCCATCGCCGTCTTTCCCATGGAAGGCCTTGCTCCGATTATGCTGAGCTCTGATTTCTGGAAACCGCTTGTCATGCTGTCAAGCCTTGTAAATCCGCATGGAATGCCTGAATAGCTGTCGTGGTTGTGGTAATGCTGCTGGATTATCTCTGTTGTCCTTCCGACAACCTCGTGCATGTCATGTATCTGGATTGTCTGCCCCATGTCTGTAAGGGCAAAGATTTTCTTCTCCGCATCCTCAAGTATGAGCCTTGAGTCGCGTGACTCGTCAAAGGCGGAGGTCTTTATCTCCGATGAGATTCTTATAAGGCTGCGCCTTGTAGCCCTGTCAAGAACAACATGCGCATAATAGTCTATATTGGCTGCGGAAGGAACCTCATCCGTAAGAGATGCTATATAGGCGGCTCCACCTGCTTTCTCAAGCTCATTTGTCTTTGAGAGCTCTGTTGTAAGGGTAAGAACATCTCCCGATACGCCGGAGCCAAAAAGCTTTATGAGCGTGGAAAAGATTATCTGGTTCTGCTGTGAATAAAAATGCTCAGGCTGGAGATATGTGACAATCTCTCCTATAGAAGACCAGTCCAGAAGAAGCGCTCCAAGAGTCGCCATCTCGGCTTCCAGGTTATGAGGCGGAATTGAATCCTTTAAACGCTCGTTCATGCCTATATTCCCTCCCATATTTTCCATAAAATAAACAGGCCGATAAAAAAAGCCGGAAATAATTCCGGCTTTCTAGTATGCCTTTACAGGAATTTTACTCAGCTTCCGCGGCAGGAGATGCGCTCTCCTCCGCCTGTGGCTCAGCATTCTCTGTCTGAGCAGGAGCCTCTTCAGCCTTGCTCTCAGCCTTCTTCTCTACGACTTCGCCGGCATTGGCGCCTGTAGTCTGGCCTTTTACAGAAATCTTAATCTCTGCGGTTGTTGACTCGTAAAGGTGGATTACAGCTGTGTAGTTTCCAACATTCTTGATAGAAAGGCCCTGGATCTCAATGCGCTTGCGCTCAATATCAAATCCGTTCCTTGCAAGGAAGTCAGCGACAGTCTGGCTTGTGACAGCTCCATAAAGCTTGCCGTTGGCTGCAGCAGGAACTGTAAGCTCAACGACTGTAGCCTCAAGCTTGTCCTTTGTGCTCATCGCATTCTTGCGCTTAGTCTCCTTGCGAGCCTCAATCTCTGCCTTGCGGCTCTCAAAATATGCTACTGTCTCATCGTTGTAAGGAACAGCATACAAATGAGGAAAAAGGAAGTTGCGGGCATATCCGTTGGCAACATTCTTTACATCACCCATTTCACCAAGATGTTTTACATCTTCATTAAGAATAACTTTCATTTTTCAAGCTCCTCTTGATATTTTCTTCCGGCAGGCGTCACCAGGAGTTGGATCGCCCGCCGTGATTTTTACTCTGCTACAAATGGAAGCAGGCAGATTGCGCGGGCGCGCTTGATTGCAAGAGCAACCTGGCGCTGATGCTTGGCGCATGTTCCTGTTATGCGGCGCGGAAGAATCTTGCCGCGCTCTGTCGTAAAGCGCTTGAGAGCATCGGCATCCTTGTAGTCAATCTTCGCCTTGTTGGCGCAGAAACGGCAGACCTTCTTGCGGAAGAACTTCTTGCCTCTGCGAGCGCCTTTCTCCTCGCCTTCGCGTCCGTCTGATGCGCCCTGTGTATCTGTCACATTTGCTTTCTGCTCAACTTCGTTTGTTGTTACTTCGTCTGACATATTAGTCTCCTAAACATTGTTTTGAAAAAACATTAAAATGGTATATCCTCTGAGTATCCTGAGCTGTCCCCGCCGAACGAAGGCTCTTGAGGCTGCTGCTGGAAATTGCCGCTCTGCTGGAATTTCGGAGTATAACCCCCAGACGGCTGAGCGCCGCTATTGTCCGATTTTCCGCCTAAGAGCATGACAGTGTCCGCTACAACTTTAACCTTGCTGAACCTCTGGCCGTCCTTTTCCCAGCGATCTCGCTGCAGGTAGCCCTCGACTGCAACCTGCTTGCCTTTTGTAAGATATGGCTTAAGGTTCTCGGCAGTCTTTCCCCAGATTGTCACATCAAAATAATTTGCCTCGTCAACCCACTGGTCTCCCTGCTTGCGGCTGCGGTTTACGGCAATGCTGATATTGGCGCGCGCCTGGCCATTTGGAGTATAGGCAAAGTCCCGCTGGTCGTTTCCAAGATCACGGGTAAGTCTTCCGATAAGCACTACGCGGTTTATATCTGTCATAAATCACCTCCAGGATTTAGATAGGTTGCCTGATGCAAAGGCTAGTTGCTCTTCTCGTCAAGCTTGACAAACAGCCACTTCAAGAGGTCGTGGGTAAGCTTGAGCTGGCTTTCGATTTCGCTGATTTTCGCAGGATTTGCGCTGACTGTAAAAAGCACAAAGCGTCCGCGCTTCTGCTTTTCAATTACGTAGGTAAGATCACGGTCGCCGTAAGGCTCTTCCTTATCGATTGTGGCGCCGAAATTAGCAAGCACTGAGCGCACAGCATCAGATGCAGCCTTGAATTTGTCCTCATCTGTTGTGAAGACAGTCATAAGTTCATACTTTCTCATTGTGTATGTTCTCCTTATGGTCAAATGGAAGCCTCATACGAAGCCTCAAGGGGTCAAGAAAATATTAGCTTTTTAAGGAAGTTAGGTCAAGACACTTGCTTGCGGAGCGCAAAGGCTCGTTGTATAATGGCAGCATGTTTTTTAGACCAAAGAGATTGCTGGCGGCTATCGCGGCTGTGTTTATTTTCCTTTCTAGCGCGCAGGCGGCAGGAATAAAGGAAAACCTTTTAAATGCCGCCGCAAATGCAAGCCTCCAGGAACTAAAGTCTCTCCTAAAGAAAAATGAGGACTATATAAATTCACCGCTGAACGATGAGAAGCAGACCATGCTCATGGTTGCTCTTGAGAAAGACAGGGAATACAAAATAATAGAGACGCTTATAAAATACGGCGCGGATGCGGACAAGGCAGACAAGCACAAAAGGACACCGACAATGTACGCCGCAAGATACTCGTCAAGTCCCGAGACAATAGAGCGGGTCATACGCACAAACACATTCTTTTCATTTATCTGGCGCTCACAGACAAAAAGACGCATTCTGCGCAAGGACAGCGAGGGAAAATGCGCATATAGCTACGCGCTGGAAAATGATAATCCGGACATGGTTCTTGCCGTGCTCAAAAAATACGCGGACAATCCTGACAGCCAGTCTCTTAAAACCAGCAAGGAGCCTCCGACATCAAAGGAGCTGGCAAAAGCCGCAGTAGAGTCTTCTGTCGCAACACTCTCATCCGCAAGCGTCCATGCGGATGCTGTCCTTGAATCTCCCGAAGCTTCAGATGAGGTTGATATAACTAGTTCCGATGAAATACCGATTTCTACTAATTCAACTAATATTAATATAGAAGAAAATACAGAAGCAAACAAAGAGGAAAGTGAGACACTGCCAAAGGAAACAGCATCTGAGGAAAGCCCTGCTCCATCTATTCCCACAGTTCCCGCAGCTCGTCCCTATGAGAGAACATTTCTCTTTGACTACGCAGTTTCAGACACACAGGAAGACGAGAGTCCTCAGGAAGGCGCCTATGATCCTGACAGAGTATTCATAGAAAACGCAAACGCAAGAGACCTAAACGGCCGCACTAAGCTCATGTCGGCGGCAAAGAAAGGAGACTTGGAAAGAATCGAGAACCTTCTCTACTCAGGGGCGGATATAAACGCAAGAGACAACGACGGATGGAGCGCGCTTATGTTCGCGGCCAGGTTCTGCCCTGACGCTGAGGTTGTCCGTACGCTTATAAGGAGAGGAGCGGACACTGAGCAGAAAAACAACTACGGAGTAAGCGCGCTAAAGCTTGCGTCAGGCTTCTCTCAAACACCAGTCATTGTATCCATGCTGCTTGCCCCATACTCCTCCACAGACAGCGAGGCGCGCTCGTCATTTATCTATGCGATAACATCCGGAGCAAGCGACCAGACACTGGAGGTCTTTGCATCAAGGGGGCTTTCTGTGAATGATGCCTATAATGGAAAGACGCCTCTTATGTATGCGGCGGAAACTAATACAGACACAAGGATAATCGGCTGGCTCTTGAGAAAAGGCGCAAGAACATCTTACAGGACATCGTCCGGCTACACGGCGTTTGACTTTGCAAAGCAGAACAAAAGACTTCCGCATGACAGCAGCTACTGGGCGCTGGACACTTCCAGGAAATAGGAAATAAAGATGAGAATTACAGGCGGAAAGCTAAAAGGAAGAAATATAAAATGCCCGGATGGAATAATACGGCCGGCAATGGACAGAATGAGAGAATCAGTCTTTGCTGTCCTGGGCGACCTGTCGGGAAAAAGCTGGCTTGATCTTTTCTCTGGCTCGGGTACAGTCGCGATAGAGGCTGTGAGCAGAGGCGCATCGCATGTGGAGCTATGCGAAAAAGACAGGCTCAAAGTAAGAACCGTGCTGGACAATGTGGCAATCACAGAAAAAGAATGCGGGGTAAAAATCGGATGCCATTTCATGGCGGTTGAGCTTTTTGTAAAGAGATGCAAGGGCAAGTTTGACTACATCTTCCTTGACCCGCCTTTTCCCTATAAGTTCCGGAAAGCGCTGCTGGAGGATATAAGCAAAAGAGGCCTTCTTTCTCCAGAAGGAGCAGTTCTTATTCACTATCCAGAGGAAGACGCTCTGGATGACAATGTTGGAGGCCTTGTTCTATATGACAAGAGAGTCTACGGACGCTCAATAGTAAACTTCTACAGGCATAAAGATGAGAATACCCAGGAACATCTCTCTTCCATGTAGCATGAATCCGCAAACAGCATGTTTTCCCTTGACTTTAGCAAAACAGATGCTAGAATTTGCATAACAAAAGTTACATCTAAAAAGAAAAAGCAGGTAGCAAAGTGGACAGCCTTTCACAGAAAAAGTTTCTTTCATCAGTTGAGTCTCACAAGATACCGGACGGGTTTATAAAGGTTGCCGACTCCCCTCTTGCCACGCTGACATCTGCCCAGAAAGCCGCTCTTAACAGGAAAGGCAACGAGCTTTTTAACTGCGGAAGAGTTGACGAGGCAAGCAGAATATTTTTGGCCACAGGATACTCCGACGGACTTACAAGAGTCGGCGATTCCTATGAGAAGAAGAACAAGAGCCTTGAGGCGCTTAGATTCTATTTTCTTGCAAAGAACAAACGGAAGACCGGTCCGATATGCGAGAAGATAGCATCTATCATTTCATTGCTGCTGAAAGAGAGCTAAGGGCTTTTTACCGGAGAATTTAAAAATGATAGGAAAGACAAAGGACACCACCTGGAAAGATACCCAAAAAGAACCTGTGAATGTTCAAGAACTGTCCAAAAAAGGCTACCAGCTTCTCAAGGAAAACAATCTGGATGACGCAGAGACAGCGTTTAACAAGATTCTAAAAATAGATGAAAACAACAATTATGCGCTTGTAGGTCTTGGCGATTGTATGCGCAAGAAGAATCACTTTAAGCGCGCTATAAGCCTTTATTCCAAGTGCCTTGAATTCTACCCGGGAAACAACTACGCATTGTTCGGGCTTGCAGACTGCTACAAGGCCCTGAACAAGTATCATGAGGCTATTAAAATCTGGGAGCAGTATCTTGTCCATGATGGCAGCAACATTACAGTCCTGACACGGGTTGCCGACGCATATAGGAAAATCCGAGACTTCAAGAAATCGAGGGATATGTATCTCAAAGTCCTAGATATGGAAGAGGACAATGCCTATGCGCTTATCGGGATAGGACACCTTTACTACGACTTCAAGGAATATAAGGATGCTCTTTATTACTGGACAAAGATGCTTGAGATAAACGAGGATGCTGTAGACATACGCGTTCTCACATCGATTGGAAACTGCTACCGCAAGCTCAAGACATTTGACAAGGGTGTGAAATATTTTGAGCGCGCGCTTCAAATGGATCCGGACAATTTTTATGTTCTTTTCGGACTTGCCGACTGCTACCGCGGAATGAACAAGCAGGATCGCTCGCTCAAATACTGGAACAAAATCCTAAAAAACGACCCGAAGAACAAGGTGATTCTTACACGAGCAGGAGATGCATACAGAAACACGGGAGACTATAAGACAGCCGCAGACTACTACAACAAGGCGATGGACATTGAGTTTGACATCTATGCGGCGCTTGGTCTTTCACTTATATGCAAGGCTGAAGGAAAATATGTAGAGGCGGCGGACAGACTCGAGTCAATTATAAAGAGCGACCCTAAGAATTGCCGGCTTTATATCGAGCTTGCAGACTGCGACCTAAAGATGAACAAGAAAGACAAGGCAGAAGCCTGCCTTAAGGAATTCCTATCGCAAGGGATAAAAAACCCCTCTGTATCCGAGATGCTTGAGAAGATTGAAAGCGGAGAGATACAGCGCTGAGGTTGAGGATGTCACAGAAAGTATCAATTACCGGTCTTTTGCCGGAGGAAATATCAGAGAAACTGGAACTAAAGCCTGAATTCCGAGGCAAACAGATATTTGAATGGATTGGAAGAGGCGCAGAAACTTTTGACAGCATGACAAATCTCCCACAAAGCCTTAGAGAAGAGCTGTCACAGAAAGCTGAGCTTAGGTGCACAAAAGTCTCAAAAGTCCTTGAGGATCCGGATGGAACTATTAAGCTTCAGATAGAGCTTGAGGATAGCCTAGCAGTCGAGACAGTCCTGCTGACAGACAAGGAAGGCCGGAAGACGGCCTGCGTAAGCTGCCAGGTAGGGTGCGCAATGAACTGCGCTTTCTGCCAGACAGGACGGTTAGGCTTTGCAAGAAACCTTGCGCCATCAGAGATTGTGGAGCAGTTCCTTTACCTGGAAAAACACTCCGGGTCTCTTGACAACATAGTATTCATGGGGATGGGAGAGCCTATGATGAATCTTCCGGCGGTAAGAAAAGCAATCGCTGTCCTTACAGACAAGAGAGGAAGGAATCTCTCAGCCAGACGCATAACACTTTCAACATCAGGAGTTATAAAGGGAATATACGACCTTGCGGACAACGGCCCCCTTATCCGCCTGGCAGTTTCTCTTACCACTGCGGACAGCGAGCTGCGCTGCCAGCTTATGCCAGTCGGGAATGCAAATCCGCTTCCTGAGCTAAGGAAAGCCATTGGCTACTATGCGCAAAAGACCGGAAAGCGCGTCACACTGGAGGCTGCGCTGCTCCACGGGACGAACACAAGCGAGAAATCCGCACAGAATATGATAGAGTTTGCAAAAGGACTAGATGTGAACATCAACCTGATACCGTGGAATCCTGTCGAGACACTGCCTTTCTCTGAGCCGTCCGGCAATGAATGCAGGAAGTTCGTGGAGAAGCTTGAGAAGGCTGGAATAAATGTCACATTGAGAACAAGGCGAGGCAGAGAAATCGGCGGAGCCTGCGGCCAGCTGGGGAAAACCCTCAAAAGATAAATTAAATGTTATTTGAATAACTGGTGATAATTGCTATAATGAATTATTAAAAAAACATATTTTGCAGGAGATATTTCCTTATGCAGAAAAAAATATACGTTGTTGGAATGTTCGACCCCGACACTTGCGCAAAAGTAGAGGCGGCAGTAAAAGCTATCAGCGGAGTAACAAACTGTGTAGCGAACTCGGACAAATCACAGGTTCTAGTTGACTTTGAAGGCGCTGACGAGGCGGCAATAAATTCAGCGATTGCATCAGCGGGCGTAGATGTGCTTAACTGACAACGGGATTCTCTCTCCTGCTAGAAAATCCATTAATAGCAAAGCAAAACATAAAAATTGTCTCACGATAAAATGTTTTCAGGCAGTTTCTGCCGGAAAGCATGATAATGGCATATTTGTTTAGAGGTACAAAAAATGGGAAAAACAATAGCGCAGAAAATTTTTGACTCGCACCTTGTGGATACTCCTTTTCCGGGAACTTATGTCCTAAAGCTCGACAGAGTTTTCTGCCACGAGATTACAACTCCGG
>CAZURC010000083.1:6655-8854 GCA_964623405.1 uncultured Treponema sp. | reverse complement strand
TTATTTTAACGGGGGGCTATATTGAGAATCAAGTTGATTTGGTTTATACTTTACATTATATATGGCACAAATTAACTTGGAAAACGCTGAGATCCTTGTGACAGGAGCCGCAGGATTTATAGGATCTCATTTGTGTGCTCGCTTGCTTGAAGAATACCCCTCGGCTCATGTAGCCGGAATAGACAATATGAATGACTATTACGATGTTTCCCTAAAAGAGGAGCGTCTTGCATCTCTAAGAAAATATGGGGAAAGATTTGCATTCATAAAAGGCGACATCGCAGACAAGACCGCGGTTGAAAAGATTTTCAGCGGATACAAGCCTTCTCTTGTTGTAAACCTTGCGGCGCAGGCAGGGGTCCGCTATTCAATCACAAATCCTGACTCTTATATCCATTCAAACATAATCGGGTTCTATAATATTCTTGAGGCTTGCAGAAACCATCCTGTTAAACACCTGGTTTACGCTTCCTCTTCCAGCGTTTATGGAACAAACAAAAAAGTTCCCTACTCCACTGACGACAAAGTTGACAACCCTGTTTCCCTTTACGCCGCGACAAAAAAATCAAATGAGCTGTTTGCCCATGCCTACGCCAAGCTCTACAGCATTCCTTCAACAGGTCTCCGCTTCTTTACAGTCTACGGACCTATGGGCAGACCTGATATGGCATACTTTAAGTTCACGGAAAAGCTTGTAAAGGGCGAGCCGATTCAGATTTACAACAATGGCGATATGAAGAGGGATTTTACCTATATTGACGACATTGTACATGGAATAATCAGTGTAATGAAAAAGACTCCTGCCCTGACAGATGACGGAGCTCCTTACAAAATCTACAATATCGGTAATAGCAAGCCTGAGAATCTGCTACGCTTTGTGGAAACGCTTGAGCAATGTCTCATAAGAGAAGGTGTAATAAAGTGCCCTGGCAAGAAAGAATTTCTGCCAATGCAGCCAGGCGATGTGTACCAGACGTTTGCCGATGTCTCTGACTTAGAACATGATTTTGACTTCCATCCATCCACATCAATTGAAGAAGGTCTTTCATACTTTGCAAAATGGTACAAGAATTATCATAGCAAGAGAGGAATAAAATGAGAATCGCAGTTGCAGGAACAGGTTATGTAGGACTTTCAAACGCGGTTTTATTAGCGCAGCACAACGATGTTACAGCTGTTGACATCGTCCAAGCAAAAGTTGATTTAATCAACGCAAAGAAGTCTCCGATTGTGGACAATGAAATCTCAGAATACCTTTCTCAAAAAAACTTGAGCTTAAGAGCGACAGCAAACGGACTCGAGGCATACAAAGACGCGGACTTCATCATTATCTCTACCCCGACAAACTATGACCCGGACAAAAACTATTTTGACACTTCTTCTATCAATAAAGTAATGGAGCTAGTCAAGGAATCCGGCTCAAAGGCGACTGTAGTAATAAAGTCAACAGTTCCAGTCGGCTACACAGAAAAGCTCCGCAAGGAAACCGGCTACAGCAACATGCTCTTTAGCCCAGAATTTTTGCGGGAAGGTCACGCTCTCTATGACAATCTTTATCCGAGCAGGATTGTTGTAAGCTATCCAGAGGATGATAAGAGTCTTTTGGGAAAAGCTGAGCAGTTTGCGAGCCTCTTAAGGGAAGGCGCAATAAAGAAAGACACTGCAGTTCTGCATCCTCATTGCACAGAAGCCGAGGCGATTAAGCTTTTTGCAAACACTTATCTTGCCTTGAGAGTAGCATACTTTAATGAGCTTGATACTTACGCGGAAATCCGAGGTCTTGATACAAAACAGATTATTCAGGGAATTTGTCTTGATCCGCGCATAGGCGACTTTTATAACAATCCAAGCTTTGGATACGGCGGTTATTGTCTTCCAAAAGACACAAAGCAGCTTCTCGCAAATTATTCTGATGTTCCGCAGAACTTAATCCGTGCTATTGTGGACTCGAACAGGACACGAAAGGATTTTATTGCTGACCAGATAATTGCAAAAAAACCTGGAACTGTCGGTGTTTACAGACTTACGATGAAAGCAGGAAGCGATAATTTTCGGCAAAGCTCTATACAAGGTGTCATGAAGCGGATCAAGGCCAAAGGGATACCTGTGATTATTTACGAGCCGACTTATAAGGATGGAGACAATTTCTTCAACTCAAAAGTCACAAAGGATTTATCTTGGTTCAAGTCAAGCTGCGAT
>CAZURC010000083.1:2715-6555 GCA_964623405.1 uncultured Treponema sp. | reverse complement strand
GAGCGGTTTATGATTCTTTCAACATACTACCGCCAGCAGCATTACCACCCTATTATGGCGTTAAGAAGCGCATTCGGACTTTTAATTCAAATTCCGTTCTTTACAGCAGCCTACACCTGTCTTAGCAAGATGAGCGCGCTTCAAGGCCATCACCTGCTTTTTATACGCGATCTCGGGGCTCCCGACGCGCTTTTTACAATCGGCTCTTTTTCTGTAAATGTGCTTCCAATAGTTATGACGCTTATCAACATGGTGAGCAGCACAATCTACACAAAAGGATTTCCTGTCAGGGATAAGCTTTACACTTACGGTCTTGCGCTTGTTTTCGTGGTTCTCCTTTACAATTCACCGGCAGGTCTTGTCTTGTACTGGACAATGAACAATATATTCAGCCTTATAAAGAATGTCTTTTATAAGATGAAGCATCCTGTAAAGGTTCTCTATGTGATTGCCTGTGTATTTGTCTCTATGCTCATCATCTGGATTCTTATATCCCACAGGCTCTCGGCAAAGCAGGCGGCTCTTATGATAGTATGCTTTGCGCTTATTTATCCATCTCCGCTTTATATAAGACTTGCAAATCATTTAATTGACAGAACTTTTGTTGCCCTAAGAGACAGCTTTAAAGCGCGTCTTGCACTTTTTATAGCCTCTGCCCTGGGGCTTACGCTTCTCATTGGCTTATTGATTCCTTCTCTATTGATTTCTTCCTCTCCAGAAGAATTCTGCGGAATTGACGGAATTGCAAATCCTGTTTTCTTTATAAAAAACACTTTTTTCCAGTCCGCAGGCATCTTCCTTGTATGGTGCTCTCTTGTGTTCTTCCTGTATCACGAGAGAATGCAAACATTGATTGTTTTTTTTCTCTCATGCCTTCTCTGTGTGAACATATTGGACACATTCATCTTTGCAGGAAACTACGGAACATTGTCAAAGCTTTTAAAATTTACAGAAAGCAATAATGTCTACTCTTCCGCTGGAATGATTCTTTTAAATACTGCCTCACTTGTAGCTTTAATAGCGGTTGTGATTGTCCTCTTGAAATTTAAAAAGCAGATAATTCTAACTTATATACTAGGTTTTGCAAGCTTAGGTCTTGCTGCCCAGTCTTTGTTCAATATCTCAAAAATCAACACAGGATATTCTTCATACAAAGAGAAAATCGCAGATGGAGAAACACTTAGTGAAATAAAGCCGATTTTTCATTTTTCAAAAACAGGAAAAAATGTGCTTCTTCTTTATCTTGACTGCGCGCAATCCCGTTTTCTTGAGCCTCTATTTGAAGAGTGCAATGAGCTTTACCAGGAATTCTCCGGTTTTACTTTTTTCCCTAATACTGTTAGTTTCAATGCGCACACACTTATTGGCTCGCCTCCTGTTTATGGAGGATATGACTACACTCCAGAAGCGATGAATAAAAGGGAAGATGAAAGACTTGTAGACAAGACAAACGAATCACTCTTGCTTTTGCCACGTGTTTTCACAGAGCAAGGTAAGGACTACTCTGCAACAACAACGGATTCCTGCTGGGCAAACTACAGCTGGATTCCAGATCTCTCTATTTTTAGCAGTTATCCCAAGATAGATGCGCACTTGACAGATGCCGTCTATACAGACCTTTGGTACAAAGAGCATCAGGACGTGGCGAATTTTGGAGTTACAAGCAAAACACTAAGGAGAAATATTCTCTGGTATAGCTTTTTCAGGGCGGCTCCCCTCGCATTGAGGCCTGCGTTCTATGGAGATGGAAATTATTGGTCTACAGACACAGAGAGTGATGACTATAACGATTACATTGACGGATACGCTGTGCTGGAGTACCTTCCTCGTCTGACAGATTTTTCAGCCAAAACAGAGAATTCGTTTATAAGCTTCTCTAACAACACTACACACGACGGACTTTTACTGCAAGCTCCTGAATACAAGCCTCAGCCAGAAATAACAGATTATGGGAAATACGGAAAAGACAGAAGCTATCATTCTTTCGCAGGCGCATTAAGACGCATAGGGGAATTCTTTGACTATCTAAAGGACAACGGTGTCTATGACAACACACGCATCGTAATTGTCGCAGACCACGGCTCATCAGGCAATGACAAGGGCTATAAGTGGGACGACAAGTTTGAAAGAATACAGCCTCAGCGTTATCATCCCCTCCTTATGTTCAAGGATTTTAACTCAGAAGGAAACCTAAAGATTGACAGCACATTTATGACAAATGCGGACGCCCCGGCTTTGCTTACGCAGGGAATTATTGAAAACGCAAGGAATCCTTTTACACAAAACAATATCAGCTCAACAGAAAAGGGCAACGGCGCGCTTGTATGCACAGATGATATTTTTATGCCTCATCACAATAGAAGCGCATACATACTTACTGCAAAGCCAGACAGCTGGTGGCGTGTAAAGGATAATATATTTGACTCCGCAAACTGGACGCAGGAGATTCATGAAATTCAGAAAAACGCGGAGGGCAACTAAATGACTTTTTTACCTCTCTATATAGACCCAGGCACCGGCTCCATGCTTTTTTCTGTATGCATCGGAGCGGCTGCGACAGTATTCTTTCTGGCGCGAGCGTTGTTCCTAAAGCTCCAGATTTTGTTTTCCGGCGGAAAGATAAAGGCTGACTCAAAACGCAAAAAGTATGTGATTTACAACGAAGGCAGGCAATACATCAACGTGTTCAAGCCAGTTCTTGACGCTTTTGAAAGCCACAAGACCGAGGCAACATATTTTACATCTATGCAGAACGACCCGCTTCTTTCTGCTGATTACAAGTTTGTGAAAGGCGAATATATCGGAGAAGGAAACAAGGCTTTTGCGCGTCTTAACATGCTTTCCGCAGACGTTGTTTTGATGACAACACCGGGGCTGGATGTTTATCAGATGAAGCGCTCCAAAAATGTGCGTCACTATGCGCATTTACGGCACGGTTCAGGCGACGCGACAATGTACCGCCTTTTTGGAATCGACTATTTTGACTCTGTTCTTTTGACCGGCGACTACCAGAAAGACGACATACGCTATCTTGAGAAAGCGCGCGGCTTAAAGCAGAAAGAGCTTGTCACTGTCGGATGCACATATCTCGATGAGCTTAAACTAAAAATGGACTTGATTCCAAAAGAGGAGGACCACAAATTCACAGTTCTTGTCTGCCCTAGCTGGGGGCCTAGCGCGATTTTAACAAAATACGGCGAGAAGCTCATAGACCCGCTTGTCCAGACTGGCTGGCACATAATAATCCGCCCGCATCCGCAGTCAAGAAAATCAGAGCCGGCTATGCTTGAGCGTCTGCAGAAAAAATATGCAGAGACTCCAAACGTTGAATGGAACTACGATGCGGACAACATCAAGGCCTTGAAGCGCGGCGACATAATGATTTCAGACTTTTCTTCTGTGATTTATGACTACACTTTCCTTTGCGACAAGCCTGTCATGTACGTGAACGCGAATCTTGACTTGCGCATTTACGACGCAAGCGAAGTTTACAACGAAGACGGCACAAACAAAAAAATCTGGCAGTTTACAACACTTGAAAAGATTGGACTCGAGCTGAAAGAAGAGCAGTTTGAAAATATCAAAGACGTGATTCAAAGCGCAAGCGACTCGCCTGCTCTTGCGGCGGCCAGGGCAAAAGCAAAATCAGAAGCATGGATGCATATTGGCGAGGCAGGAGAGCGAGTGTTTGAGTTTATGACAAACAAGGAAAAAGAGCTCACAGAAAATAAATCGGAAGCAAAATAAAAATACATCCTTATATTTTTATTTTGCAAAGCACTTCGTGCTTTATATTTCGCCATCCGTGGCGAACAAGTAAGGAGGCAAAATAATGCAGGC
>CAZURC010000083.1:0-2615 GCA_964623405.1 uncultured Treponema sp. | reverse complement strand
GCATCGGAAAGGTTCAAAAAATGTAATTAGAACATTCTTCTCGCTTCTTCAAGACTTTCCAAATTCCCAATATCGTGTCTGTGTCCTGTCATTTCCCAAGCGTAGACTGTGTGATTTTCGCAGAACCAGGAGATAAAATCACCTGGAGCGTCAGTGCCGCAAGAGATTATTCCATTTTCGTCAGGCGTGCATGCAGATTTTATAAACGGCAAGTCACTTTTCTTGTAGATGTAAAACGGAGGAACAGCCCAGTTGCTTTCAGGATTTTCAGGCTTTTCCTGCATTTTCAAGACTTTATCGCTTTCATCAATAGCTGCAACTCCAGTACGCTGCAATTTCCTCACATCAGACTCAAAATGCCGCATAATGCACGAAGCGTTTTTCGCCCTAAAAAAATCAACAAAGCCGCGAAGCGAAAAATCCAAGATATTGTCTCCGGCAAGAACTAAAATATCCTCGTCAATTTTGCAGGCTTCAATTGCAAACAAAATATCTTTCACTGCGCCGAGCCGGTTTGCATTTTCTGTTGAGCCGTCATCAATAATATCAACCGGATGCTTAAACTTTCGCTTGTTCTTCCACTCCTCAAAAAAATGAAAGAATTTGTGGTTTGATACAATTATGTGGCCAGATATTTCATCAAACGAGTCGATATCGTTAATCAATCTGTCAAGAATTGAGACACCGCCGACATCCAAAAGAGGCTTTGGGAAATTTTCTGTAAGCGGATAAAGCCTCGTGGCATACCCCGCCGCAAGAATTATTGATTTCAATTTATACCGTCCGCTGTTCCGCAGAATGAGATACTGAATTTGCCTTTAAGAGATGGAAAACGGTTCAGATATTCAGACTCAATGCTTCTGGAAATCTCGTCTTCTTTTTCAGGATTGACAATTGCCATTGCCGAGCCGTTGAATCCCGCTCCAGAAAACCTTCCGCCGTAAATGCCGTCAGTTGTTTCCATAATTTCCTGTAGCGCTTTCAGCTCCGTGCTTCCTGTCTCATAATTCTGGATTGAAGAGCGTCCGCTTTCAAAAATCAGCTTTCCAAAAGCTTTGATGTCGCCTTTTTCAAACGCCTTCACGCCTTTTTTCACGCGCTCATTCTCAGTATAGAAATGCTCTGCGCGCTTTGCCCAGTTATCAGGAAGTTTCTCCTTGTTCTGTAAATAGATTCCATAAGGAACATCGCGAAGATATGTGTCGTTGAACTTTCCATATTCAAGATGAGCAAATCCCTTTAGCGCATAGCTTGCAGCCTTGCACTCGTCTACTCTCATATTGTACGCCGAGCCGGCTAGCTTACGCTCAACGCCGGAAAAAATCACGGCGATTTTAAAATCAGGCATATTATTTGGAATTGGAATCAGTTTTGTCTTGTCAGTTTTTGTGTCAAGATAAAGAAGATTGTTCTTCTTGCAGTAGACTTCGCAGCATTGGTCGAGCTTTCCGACATTCACACCGATAAAGTTACGCTCAGCGTCAATCGCAAGGTTTATCAGCTCAGGGCTCGCAAGATTTATTCCGTTCACAAAAGCAAGAGATTTTAGATAAGTCAAAAGCACGCTCGCAGAGGAAGAAAGTCCGCCGCCAAGCAAAGAGCCGCGCACAATTCCTTTTACGCCGTGTTTTAAATTATATGATTTTTTTAACGCCCAGGCCGCTCCGAAAAGATAATCCGCCCAGATATACTGCCGCTCATATTCATCATTCAAGTTTCCAAGAGCTGCGCCTTCAAAATTCTCTGAATACGCCTCAACCTCGTCGTCATCGGTCGGGAAAAAATCAAAGCCTGTTCCCTTGTCAAGCGCGAAACCTGTAACAAGGCCAAGCTGATGGTCAACATGAGCGCCAAGCGGGCAGACGCGGTAAGGGCAGAAAAAATGATTCGCTTCCCCGCTCTTTCTTCTTTCCTCAAGCTCAGATTTTATTTCTTGCTTAGACATAGCTGGATTATATCATAATGCTGCTATTTTTCTAGTACGTAACTTCGCCGTCATGCTTCAAGAGGCTTGAGGAAGTGACGCACTCAAGCGAGGCGATGTCTCTCGCAAGCTCGCTGTCTTTATCAGTGCGCACCTCAACAACCAGCTCTTCATGTCCGCCGGACAGGCTGCGGCTCTTCACAGCAAAATGCTTGCAGTATTTTCTCACGGTCCCTAGAATCAGGCTCTCGCTCTCGTAGCCGGTTGCGCTTACCATAAGGATTTTTGGCATCTTTGCGACAGGACAGGCCTCAAGGACAACAAGCACGATTGTCATAACAAGAGCGAGCACACAGGAAATCTCTGCGAATCCCGCGCCGCAGATAATGCCGTTTGTAATCGCCCAGAACAGGAATACCAGGTCCATCGGCTCTTTTATCGCGGTTCTGAAACGAACAATGGAAAGGGCGCCGACCATTCCTAGAGAGACAACTATGCTGGACTGTATTGTAAGAATCACAGCGGCAGTAATCAGCGTAAGGCACGGAAGCGCGATATTGAAGCTCTTTGAGTAGAAAGTCTTTTTGGTCAAGACTCTATACGCAAAGAAAATATAGAGAGCAAAAATCAGCGCAATACCAAAGACCAGGATTATGTTCTCAGGCGAGTTGTCATAGCGCGAGAAGCCCTC
>CAZURC010000082.1:6770-9058 GCA_964623405.1 uncultured Treponema sp. | reverse complement strand
CAAAACTCTTCTTGCAAAAACGCTGATGAATGTTTGCGCCAGCTTGTCTATAGGCAGTTTACAGAAAATGACAGAAGCGTAATAATATTAAATCCGCTTTTGTATCCAAAAGATAATGAAGAATGTAAAGAGTTTAGAACTAACAAAAAAATCACGCTCGCTTGGGGAATTAAAAATATTTTAAATGAGATTCCTCTAAAAAATGCTGAAAGTATAAAAAAAGACCTTCTTTTATACTTTGGAAAGACGAAATATTACCGCTTTTACCGTGAAGAAAAACCGATTTTACCGAAAGAACAAAAAGCAATCAAAAATATTTTTGTGCAGAACGGAATTAAAAGCGAAATCAGTTACGAAAGATTCACAGAAGAATACGACTGGACTTATTAAGGTTCAAAAAGTTTCACTTGATGAAACAGTTAGTTTCATAGGACGAAACGTTTGGTTTCTTACCGAGAAACGTTTAGTTTCAAGCCGGGAAACATTTAGTTTCTTACCGGGAAACACTTAGTTTCATTGGGAGAAACTTTTGTTTTGCAAAGAAGAACTCTAGTTTCACACAAGGAAACTTCATTTTATAAACGGAAAATCCATTTTCATACCAAGAAACACTGTCATATTGCAAAAGCAGGCCAAAACCGCTAATATTCTTACATAGCAGCAAAGAGGCTGCAGATAAGCCGATGGGATTATGCCGTCGTTTTGTCTGCCGCCTCTTTTTTATTTGCGGGGCTTTTAGATGGGATTAAGGGATGAATGTGGTGTCTGCGGAATCTACAGACCGGAAAATCTTGATTGTGACTCGACTGCTTCTTCGATGGCGTATTTTGCCCTTGTGAGCCTGCAGCATCGCGGACAGGAAAGCGCGGGAATTGTTGTAAGCGACGGAAAGGAGCTTAAGCTCAAGAAGGAGCTTGGTCTTGTCGGCGACGTGTTTCATCACAAGGACTTTGAGGAGCTGAAAGGACGCATTGCTGTCGGACATGTGCGCTATGCCACGGCCGGAGGCAGAACTATTGAGAATGCGCAGCCGATGCTCAACAGCTTTAAGCTAGGCTCTATCGCTCTTGCCCATAACGGCCAGCTTGTGAACTATGAGCCTCTCCGCGAGATGCTTGAGGACTCAGGGAGCACATTCAACTCTACCAGCGACACAGAGGTAATCTTGAAGCTTATTGCCCGCTCATACAAGAAGGGAATTGAAAAGGCGATTCATGCCACGATGCAGCTTATTAAAGGCTCCTACGCCCTTTGCATTATGACTGAGGATTCTCTAATCGGTGTGCGCGATCCTAATGGAATCCGCCCGTTGTGCCTGGGAACTCTTCCAGATGCTGACGGAAAGCCTGGCGGCTATATTCTTGCAAGCGAGAGCTGCGCGATTGACTCTGTGAACGGAACTTTGGTGAGGGACATAAAGCCTGGAGAAATCATAATCATCAACAAGGAGGGAATCCGCTCTTTTTCTATTGACGCGAGGAACAAGAAGCAGACCTGTGTGTTTGAGTATGTTTATTTTGCCCGTCCGGACAGCGTGATTGACGGAATCCCTGTGCAGGAGGCGCGCTACAGAATGGGGCAGGTGCTTGCTCTGGAAAGCGAGGTTGACGCTGATGTCGTGGTCGGTGTGCCGGACAGCGGTATCGGTGCGGCGATGGGCTATGCAAAGGCAAGCGGAATTCCCTATGTCACAGGAATTGTAAAGAACAAGTATATTGGAAGAACTTTTATTGCCCCGACTCAAAAGGAACGCGAGAACATGGTCTTTGTAAAGCTGAATGCGATTTCCAGCGACTTGAGGGGCAAGAGGGTTGTTGTTATTGACGACTCTATTGTCCGCGGAACAACAAGCCGCCGTCTTGTTCAGATACTGCGGCGCGCAGGAGCAAAGGAAGTGCACTTCAGGGTAAGCTCTCCGCCGGTAAAGTTTCCTTGTCATCTAGGAATTGACACTCCGAGCAAGAATGAGCTTATCTCAAGCCAGCATGAGGTTGATGAGATCTGCAAGGAAATTGGAGCTGACACTTTGGCGTTTATAAGCCTTGCAGGGATGATAAAGGCTCTTGGCGGTGACAGCTTCTGCAAGGGCTGCTTTAGCGGGGAGTATCCTGTATAAAAAATTACCTCCTGTAATTTTTTATACAGCGAGAAAGCAAAGCTTTCTCGTGTAAAATCGCTGTAGCTACCTACGATATGGCGCGTCCGTGCGCCCGTAAAATTTATGCACTTTTTTATACGACAAGATATTCTGTTCACCTAAAGGCAAACAGAATATCTTGTCTTGTCTG
>CAZURC010000082.1:1717-6670 GCA_964623405.1 uncultured Treponema sp. | reverse complement strand
ATGGCGCGTCCGTGCGCCCGCTGACGCTGCGCTGTTACTTGCAGCAGGATTTTAGGAATTCTACGAAGAGCGGGCCGGCGTGGTTCGGGCGCGACTTGAATTCCGGATGGAACTGCACTCCTATGTAGAACGGATGCTCTTCTTCCGGCAGCTCCACTGTCTCTACTATTTTGTCATCGGGGCTTGTGCCGCCTATTACAAGACCCGCCTCTTTCATAGTCTCGCGGTAAGAGTTGTTGAACTCGTAGCGGTGGCGGTGGCGCTCCTCGATTAAGTCCGCATTGTACGCCTTGTGAAGTATTGTGCCTGCCTGGATTTTGCAAGGATATTTTCCAAGCCTCATTGTGCCGCCCATGATTACGCCTTCCTGGTCTTTCATCAAGTCTATCACCGCATGTTCGCACTGCTCGTCAAACTCGCGGCTGTTGGCATCTTTTAGTCCCAGCACATTCCTTGCAAACTCTATCACGGCAATCTGCATTCCCAAACAGATTCCAAAATAAGGAAGCTTGTGTGTCCGTGCATAGCAGGCGGACGCTATCATCCCTTCTATTCCGCGGTTGCCGAATCCGCCCGGCAGGATTATTCCCGCGCAGTCCTTGAATATCTCAGGAGCTGTCTTTGCTGTGACACTGTCGGAGTCAACCCACTTTATTTTCAGCTTGCGTCCTACAACAAAGGAGGCGTGGTTAAGGCTTTCCACAATGCTCAGGTATGAGTCATGGAGCTTTACGTACTTTCCGACAAGTGCAATCTTTACCTCGCCTTTGCGCGCATGGATTGACTCTACCATCTTTTCCCATTCTTCAAGATTGCATTCTGTTCCCTCAATTCCAAGCGTCCGGCAAACGACTTCATCCATATTCTGTCTGTGCAGCATCAGCGGAACTTCATAAAGCGAGTCCAGTGTCTCATTGTCTATAACGCAGTCCTCCGCCACATTGCAGAAAAGGCTTATTTTTTTGCGGATTTCTTCCGGAACTGCCTTGTCTGAGCGTGTTACAATGATGTCTGGGTGGATTCCTACCGCCATAAGCTCCTTTACAGAGTGCTGCGTAGGCTTTGACTTATATTCATCGGAGCCGGAGATATAAGGAACAAGGCATACATGGATAAACAGGCAGTTTCTGCGGCCTACCTCTGTGGCAAGCTGGCGGATTGCCTCAAGAAAAGGCTGGCTTTCTATGTCTCCTATTGTTCCGCCTACCTCAACTATTGAGACATCTGCGCCTGTGACTTCCGCATTCTTCAGCACAAAATCCTTTATCTCATTTGTAACATGCGGAATTATCTGGACTGTCTGTCCAAGATATTCTCCCTGCCTCTCCTTGTTCAGCACATTCCAGTATACACGTCCTGAGGTGAGATTTGAGTATTTGTTCAGGTTCTCATCTATGAACCGCTCATAGTGTCCAAGGTCAAGGTCTGTCTCCGCTCCGTCGTCTGTAACAAAGACTTCTCCGTGCTGAAAAGGGCTCATCGTGCCGGGGTCAACATTCATGTAAGGATCAAGCTTCTGAGAGGCTACTTTAAGGCCTCTGCATTTCAATAGTCTTCCGAGGCTTGCGGCGGTGATTCCTTTTCCAAGCCCTGAGACAACCCCGCCTGTAACAAAGATAAATTTTGGCATAAACTGTTCCTCTTGAGGCAATAAAAAAGCCGCAGACACTGATTCCGTAAATATCCGGATCGTGCCCGCGGCATCATTGCCATGCATTTTCAAGGAAATATAATAATGACTAAACGCTTTAGGGTCAATGCAGCAGCTTGTTTATGTCAACCAGCGTTGTGTTCAGGACTGTGTACTTGCCTGCAAGAGAGTCGGCCAGCGCGTTTGCTGTGTCTATGGCTGTAAGGCAGTCAATGTCGTGCTCAACCGCGAGCCGGCGCAGTCTTACGCTCTCGGAAGCAGGGTCGCGGCCTTTCGCGGAGGTTGACACAACGTAGCAGATTTTCCCGCTTTCAAGCAGGGTCATCACATTGTTGGTGTAGTCTTCATGCACTTTTGCAATGCGGGTTACTTTCATGCCGGAGCGCTCGATTGTGTCTGCGTTTCCGCTTGTGGCATATAGTGTAAATCCCATGTCGTAGTATTTTCTTGCAAGCGCAGGAAGCTCCGGCTTGTCTGACTTGCGCACACTGAACAGTATTCCTGTAGGCTCTCCCTTTTTTGCAAGCGCAGGATGTATCATTTTCCAGCCAGCTGCGACAAGGCCCTTAAAGATTGCCTCTTCCCGTGTTCTTGCTATTCCAAGGACTTCCCCTGTTGACTTCATTTCTGGTCCAAGATGAGTGTCCACATCCATCAGCTTCTCAAAGCTGAATACAGGAACCTTGACAGCGTAGTAATCAGGGAGGCGGTAAAGGCCTGTGCCGTAGCCCATATCCCGCACTTTCTCACCTAGCATTGCTCTTGTTGCAAGCTCTACCATAGGGATTCCTGTCACTTTGCTGAGATAAGGAACTGTGCGGGAAGAGCGAGGGTTTGCCTCGATTATATTGAGCTGCCCGTTGTAGAAGAGCCACTGTATGTTTACAAGCCCCTGTGTGCCTAGCGCCAGCGCCATATCCCGTGACTTTTCAACGACGGTGCTTGTCATTTCCTCTGTAAAGTTCCATGCCGGATAAACCGCTATTGAGTCTCCGGAATGGATGCCTGTGCGCTCAACATGCTCCATTATTCCAGGAATAAGAACATCCTCTCCATCGCATATACAGTCAACCTCAAGCTCTATGCCTTCCATGTACTTGTCTATAAGGACTGGGTTTGTAATTCCCTGTGCAAGGATTATTTTCATGTATTCCTTTATGTCTGCGTTTGTCCTCGCTATTATCATGTTCTGTCCGCCAAGAACATAGCTTGGACGCATGAGAACAGGATATGTAAGGCGGGCGGCGGCCTCAAGGGCTTCTACTTCTGTGAACACTGTCTGCCCCTTAGGACGGTTCACATGCAGTTTCTCGCAAAGCTCCTCAAAGCGCTCTCTGTCTTCCGCCAAATCAATTCCGTCCGCGCTTGTGCCCAGGATTCTTATTCCCTGCTGGTCAAGGTACTTTGTAAGCTTGATTGCTGTCTGTCCGCCGAATGCGACTACAACTCCGACAGGCTTCTCAACCTTGATTACGTTCATTACATCGACTGGCGTAAGAGGCTCAAAGTAAAGGCGGTCTGCTGTGTCAAAGTCTGTGGAAACTGTCTCCGGGTTATTGTTTATAATTGCGACTTCGTAGCCTAGCTTTTTAAGGCTCCATACGCACTGGACTGAGGCGTAGTCAAATTCAATTCCTTGTCCGATTCTTATCGGTCCTGAGCCTAAGACTATGATTGTTCCCTTTGAGCTGCGTTTCCCTTTTTTCTGCAAGTCCTCAAGGAATTTCTCCGCCTCATTCTCTCCGCCGGTTGTTGAATAGAAATAAGGCGACTCCGCATTGAATTCCCCTGCGCATGTGTCAACCATCTTAAACGATGCTGGCGCATAAAGCATCGGCGCATGGACAGACGGAGCGCTCTTTGCAACGGCCTCTTTTTCCATAGCAGCAATGTTTGCAAGCTTATAGAGGAACCATTCATCAATCTTTGTGACCTCATGGATTTCCTGCACGGTCATTATGCCGCGTTTTAAGGCCTGGTAGATTGCGAATATTCTCTGGTCTGTGCATTTTCCGACACGCTCGCGGATTTTGTCTTCATTCTCTTTTGCGAAAGTCGGAAGATTCAAGTCCTTTACGCCCAGTTCCGCGCCCCGTATTGCCTTTAGTATTGCCTCCTCAAAGTTCTGTCCGATTGCCATTACCTCGCCGGTGGCCTTCATCTGCGTGCCTAGCTTGCGGGATGCATAGACAAATTTCTCAAACGGAAACTTCGGGACTTTTACTACAACATAGTCTAGGACAGGCTCAAAGCAGGCTTTTGTCTTGCCTGTCACAAAGTTCGGGATTTCATCAAGATTGTAGCCTATGGCTATAAGGGCGGCGACTTTCGCAATAGGATAGCCGGTGGCTTTTGACGCTAGCGCGGAAGAGCGGCTTACACGCGGATTCACCTCGATTACCGCGTATTCAAAAGTCTCTGGATTGAGGGCAAACTGGCAGTTGCAGCCGCCCTCGATTTCAAGTGCGGATATTATGTTAAGCGCCGCCGAGCGCAGCATCTGATACTCTTTGTCGGCCAGCGTTACTGTCGGGGCTATGACAATTGAGTCGCCTGTATGCACACCAACGGGGTCAAAGTTTTCCATTGAGCAGACTGTAAGCACGTTGCCCGCATGGTCGCGCATCACTTCAAATTCAATTTCTTTCCAGCCGGAAATGCATTTCTCTACAAGAATCTGGTGGATTGGCGAGCGGTGGAGTCCGTTATGGGCAATTTCCTCAAATTCCGTCTCGTTGTTTGCGATTCCGCCGCCTGTGCCTCCCAAAGTGAATGCGGGACGGATTATCACAGGAAAGCCTATTGTATTCTTTGCAAAGTCAAGCGCATCGTCATAGTCAGTCACAACCTTTGATGGAATGCAAGGCTCTCCTATAGACTCCATCGTGTCCTTGAACATCTGCCTGTCCTCCGCCTTGTCGATTGTGAGGGGACGCGCGCCTAGAAGCTGCACGTTGTGGCTTTTTAGGAATCCTGACTTTGCAAGCTCCATGCTCAATGTAAGCCCTGTCTGGCCTCCGAGAGTAGAGAGCAGAGAATCCGGCTTTTCTTTTTCTATTATGCGCTGCAAGGTTTCAACATTAAGCGGCTCAAGATATATTTCATCCGCCATGACATGGTCTGTCATGAGTGTTGCCGGATTTGAATTTACGAGCACAACTTCCAGCCCTTGCGCCTTTAGCGCCTTGCAGGCCTGGTTTCCCGCATAGTCAAATTCCGCCGCCTGGCCAATTACAATCGGACCTGAGCCTATAATCATTACTTTGTGTATGTTCTTGTTCAAAGGCATCTTGTTTTTCTCC
>CAZURC010000082.1:0-1617 GCA_964623405.1 uncultured Treponema sp. | reverse complement strand
TTTATAAACTTGTCAAAAAGAAAGTTTGTGTCATGGGGCCCGCCGCATGCTTCGGGATGGAACTGCACGCTGAACGCTGGTATATCCTTGTAGTTTATTCCCTCGCAGGTTCCGTCATTGCAGTTTACAAAGCTTAAAGCCGCATTTGAAGGTATACTGTCGTTTTCAACTGCATATCCGTGGTTCTGGCTTGATATATAGACACGACCGCTTTCCAAGTCTTTTACAGGATGATTTGCGCCTCTGTGCCCGTATTTAAGCTTTATGGTCTTAGCGCCGTTTGCAAGAGCAAGCATCTGGTGGCCAAGACATATTCCAAAAACAGGGAGCTTGCCGTATTCGCACAGTTTCTTAAGCTCAGCTATGATTCCTGTATTCTCCTGCGGGTCTCCAGGTCCGTTAGAAAGCATTACTCCGTCCACATTCATTTCTTTTATCTGCTCAAAGGTAGTGTTGTAGGGAACAACTTTTACAGTGCAGCCGCGCCGCTCAAGCTCACGCTCTATGTTTGCTTTTGCGCCAAAGTCAAAAAGAGCGACAGTCTTTCCTTTTCCATCTGCAAAATCTTTTGTATAGAATGGAGTTTTCTTTGGCTCGTCCGCATTTTTTAGCGGCTCTTCTATCATGCTGCCCTGGACATTCTTTACAGCGTCAACAATCTGGTAATCTTTTATTTTTGAAAGAAGCGCATTATCAACAGGAGGACATTTGTCAGCAGTTATTATCATTCCATTCATAACTCCTGTTTCCCTCAGTATTTTTGTAAGTCTCCTTGTGTCAATTCCGCAAAGGCCTACAATGTTCTGTTCTTTTAGAAATTCGTTGAGTGTAAGCTGGCATCGGAAATTGGAGGGATGCTCGCACAGTTCTCTTACAATGTAGCCTCGTATATGGCACTTTTTGCTTTCGTAGTCCCGGGGAATCATTCCGTAGTTTCCAATCAAAGGAAATGTCTGGGTGACAATCTGCCCGTAATAGCTAGGGTCTGTAAGTGTTTCAAGATAGCCGGTCATGCCAGTAGTAAAGACGGTCTCGCCGATTACAGAGCCGGATGCGCCTATGGATGTTCCCTCAAAGACTGTTCCATCGGCAAGAATTAAGAATGCTTTTTTCATTTTTTTGTTTATACCTTTTTCGGGCAAAAAAAAAAGCGGTCATCATATTAAAGAAACAAAAGGCGGCCTAGTTAGGATAAAACTGCCTTAAAATAAACTTCTTTAATAGTAATGAACGCCTTTGCTCATATCTATAACATTAAATACAATAAAACTATCTGCATTTAATGTCAATCTAAGAAAAATATCTAAGGAAAATAGCGCAATGCACAAAAAAATTAAAATAATTGTGCAAAATGGAGAAAACTATTTTTTTTAAGAAATTCTGTTGACACTTTTTTTACCGAGTTGTATAACTCCAATATCAAATGGCAATGAGGCCGCAGAAATGTGCTTTCTGCGGCCTTTTTTTATGGTTTGACAATGGCGTCGTAATTTTTTAGGGAAACTCCTCCCTGGCATTGAAAAATTGCGGCGCCTTTTTATTTTTGGAGGAAAATATGACAGCAAACGTACCTGAGCTTTTCGGCAGCCTGGTTTTCAACCAGAAAGTGATGAAAGA
>CAZURC010000081.1:5013-9436 GCA_964623405.1 uncultured Treponema sp. | reverse complement strand
ACTCTCTTAAAAGCCCTCTGGAAGAAGCAATGAAAGATCTTGCCGTGCTGGAAGAAATTAAAGCGAAGCTGCGGCAGTGAATTTCGGGGCCAACCATATTTCCCTGTACAATCACAGATGCGCACGAGCCGCCAAGCCTCTATTGGCGCAAAATTTCAAATGAAAACGTGTCTCCAATCTCCGAGAGCGCGCTCTCCAACACTAGGAGAGCTGCCTCTCCTAGCTTGCGTGTGCGCTCCCGCGCGCCGTTTTCTTTACAGCCGCTTTTAATCAAAAACGGCTTCTGGTCGCGTAGCGTGTGTCAAAACCGCACTTGAGCAGAGTGTACGGCTCTCGGCGGAACCTGTCTGTAAAAATCGTGAAAAAACGATTTTTCAGCCAGAACCCGCCTACGCCGTGCACGCTGCTCCCGCTGTAAGGACGTGCCGCTGTCGCGGCTGCTGCAATGTCTGCTGCCGTAAGGACGCGGCAATAAGAAAAGAGAGAATATTCTGTTTGCCTTCAGGTGAACAGAATATTCTCTGGTGAATAAAAATTACACGGAAGTAATTTTTATTCCCACTGCGCTCGCTAGCCGATTCGAAAAAAAAACAGACAGCGGTGTATTTTGCTGTCTGTTTATTAATAAGGTTTAATTTCTATGGAGCTAATCGGACTCGAACCGACTACCTACAGATTGCGAACCTGTCGCTCTACCAGGTGAGCTATAGCCCCGAAAGTGTGATTATTATATCAGATTTGCGGATTCTTGTGCAACACTTACGCACGTTGCGTTCTTAAGCGGATGGAACAACGATATTTTATTTTAATTTATTTTATGATACTCTTCTGCAATGAGAAAATTAATCGGGCTGTTTCTTTCTTTTGCGGCAGTGTCCTTGCTTTCTGCGCAGGATATATCCATTGACAGTGTTTTTTCATCGCTTACGCAAAGCAAGGTTGTAAGCGGCGACTTTACGATGGAGAAATCTATCCAGAACATAAAGCGTCCCCTTAAATCCAGCGGCAAGTTTATTTTTAGTCCGGAAGGAATTTTGTGGCAGACATTAAGGCCTTTTCCTTCCTCAACTGCTGTCACCAAGAATTCAATAATACAGACGCTTCCCGACGGCTCAAAGTCTGTTACGGACGGCTCTTCAAATGAGGTTTTCAAGTCTGTGGCGGAAGCTGTCTCCTCTGTTTTCTCAGGGAACAGGGCGGTGCTCGAGGAATATTTTTCTATAAGTGATTTTTCCGCGTCCACAGATGCCTGGAATGTGTCGCTTAGACCTAAGGACAGCACAATCGGCTCTGTTATAACAAGAATTGAAATAGGAGGCTCGCTGGACGGCCATGAAACAGACGTGTCCTTGGATAGCATCAGGATAGTTCAGGGGGAAAGCGAGTCAACTCTCTATACGCTTTCAAACAAAGAGTACGGACAGGAGCTGAGCGATGAAGAGAAAGCCTTTTTCAGATAGATTCTGGCTATGCCTCTGGGCTTTGTATCACGGTGTCATCATTGCTGCCTTCCTTTTTTCTCTGTTTTTCACTAAGGGAATAAGATTTGACGGCGACTTCACCAGCATGATGCCCTCCGCGCTGGAAGAAAATGCGGCGGCGGCCGTGGACAGGAATATCTCCTCAAATGCGAACCGCAATGTCTTTATACTTGCAAGCCATCCGGAGTTCCTTGAGGCTAAGCTTGCGGCGGAGAAAGCCTACAGTCTCTTAAAGGACGAGAAATCAAAATTCCTTTCAGTAAGCCTTTACTCAGACCTTGAGTCTGTTTCTGATGTGCAGAGCTTCCTTGCGCGCTATCGCTTTAATCTGCTTGACACAAGAACACAGGAGAAGCTTCTCTCGGAGAACGGACCGCAGGAGATTGCCGCAAGCGCGCTTGCGGAGATTTACGGCGGATTTTCTATTTCGCCTCTTGAGAATATAGAAAGCGATCCTTTTATGCTGGACTCAAGAAACCTAAGAAGCTACCTTGCCGCTGTCGCTGATTCTGGAACAAAGCTTTCTCCAAAGGACGGAGTCCTTGCAAGGCAGTTTGAGGACAGATGGTATGTTATGATACGGGCCTCTCTTACTGACGAGGGGGCGGCCCTGGCAAGCGAAGAGAACGCTGTTCCATTGATTTATGAGAAGTGCCTGCCGCTTGAGCAGAACGGGGTGCGCTTTGTCTTCTACGGCTCGCCGTTCCATAGCTACAAGAGCTCGTCCGCCGCTTCCTCTGAAATCTCTGTTATCTCGGCTGTCTCCATGGCTGCGGTTATTGTTATCCTGATTCTTGTGTTCCGATCTCCGCTTCCTGTCTTTGCCAGCATATTCTCTATAGTGTGCTCTCTGCTTTCGGCTTTCTGCGCTGTCCACCTCTTGTTCGGAAAAATACATCTCACAGCGCTTGTATTCGGAACATCGCTGATTGGCTCGTGCATTGATTACAGCCTTCACTATTTTATAAACTGGAAAACCTCAAGAGAGCTTGACTCAGCCTCTAAGATACGCGCCCATCTTTTTAACGGGCTGTTCCTGTCTCTTGTCTCGACAGAGATTTGCTTCGCTTTCCTTTTCCTTGCGCCATTCTCGCTGCTCAGGCAGATGGCGGTATTCAGCTTTGTAGGAATCCTGAGCTCATTTCTTACTGTGAGCGGATTTTATGCTGTTATTCCGCTTCCTCCGGAGCATAGCCGCAGCATTCCGTTGCTTAAAGGGTACGATAAGCTGGCAGATAGAATCCCTCCGACGGTAAAAAAGTACGCAGGAGTTTTTGTTTCTCTTTCTATTATTGTCTTCTTTGCCGCTGTCCTTGCCAGTCACCATGGAGGCATAAAGATTCAGAACAATATCTCTAACCTTTACAAGATGGAAGGAAGGCTCAAGGATGATACAATTACAGCCTACAGGGTTCTGGACTACAGCCCATCAAGCTATCTTGTCGTTTCCGAGAATTCTATGCAGGAGCTGCTGGAAAAAGAGGAGAGCCTTTCCCCTCTTGTTCCAGACAAATTTGTATGCGTATCACGCTTCATTCCGTCAATAAAAAAGCAGCAGGCATCCATAGCTGCCGCCTCCCGCCTGGCTCCTCTTGCCGTTGAGCAGTTTGAGGCTCTTGGCTTTGATGAGGAATCTGCGGCGCTTGCCGATGAACTGAAGAAATCCATCGATGTGTCCCGCACAGATTATGCGGAGCTTGACAAGGACATCCCCCAGACGCTTGAGCCTCTTGTAAAAATGCTTTACGCGGGGAAAATAGATGGAAAGTTCTATTCAGTTATCCTCCCGTCCTCTATAAGCGATGAAAGCTATTACAGGAATCTTGCCGCCTCTGTTCCTGGCGTCATTTATATGAACAAGGTTGCCGACATAAGCGCAGGCCTTGACCGCCTGAGCTTCCTTGTGGCGGCAATGTTTGCGGCGGCATTCGTGGTGATTGCTGTGATTATAAAATTCTTTTACGGATGGCGCGACACTTTGAAGATTCTTTCTATTCCTGTCCTGAGCGTGCTTATGGTTCTAGGCGTGTTTGTCCTTGCGGGGCTTAAGATTGAATTCTTCTGCATAACAGGAATAATCCTTGTGTTCGGGCTGGGGCTTGACTATGTGGTTTACCGGACTCAGAATAAGAATGACAGGACGGAGACGTTTGCGATTGCCTTGTCATTCCTGACAACCGCAATCAGTTTCGGGGCTCTCGCCTTAAGCTCGTTTGTGCCTGTCCATGTGATAGGACTTTCGATTTTCAGCGGGCTTGCGGCGGCCTTTGTCTGCGCGGTTTTATAGGTGGAGGCATAGCGATGAAAAATAAACGTGCTTTATGGCTTGCGCTCTGTTTCCTGGCTCTCTCCTGCCTTTTTTTCTCATGCTCCTCGTTGCGCCATAGTCAGTCTGGGGCGCAAGATGCCTTGAGCAAGGTCTATGTTACAGACAAAATCTCTGTTCCTCTTCTTGAGACTTCCGCCATTGCCGGCGAAGTGGACGAGTACCAGTATTTTGAGGGCTCGTTTGCCCAGAGGAAATTCTCCTCTCTCCTTTATCTTCATGCTGACTCAACGCAGATAAATGTTCTTATGCTGAGCGAGATGGGTGTGGAGATAGGCTCTATTGCTTATGATGGAGAAGCCTGCTCAATGCAGAGCGCCTTCTTCCCAAAGAACATGAAAGCTGAATACATTATTCTTGACCTGCAGAACACTTACTGCTCCGCTGACACCCTTTATGGGCACTACAAGAAGTATTCTCTGGACTTTGCAGAGGATGGAAATGTGCGCACTTTGAGCAAGGACGGGAAAGTTATTGAGCAAATAGAAAGGAATGGAAATACTATCACGATAAACAATGTTCTGCGCAGCTACACATATACTCTTGTGACGGAATCCTAGCCAGCTTCTGTCAATGGATTTCTAGCTTTGTTATGTTTCTTATTGAAAACGTTTTA
>CAZURC010000081.1:0-4913 GCA_964623405.1 uncultured Treponema sp. | reverse complement strand
GGTGAGTATCTTTTGGTTCCTGGTTATACTTCCGCGGAATGTGTTCCAGAAAAGGTTTCCTTAAAGACCCCTGTTGTAAAGTTCAACAAGAAGGCAGGCGAGAAATGTCCGCTTACAATGAATATCCCGATGGTCTCTGCCGTAATGCAGGCTGTATCCGATGACAAGCTTGCTATTGCTCTTGCGAAGGAGGGCGGAATCAGCTTTATCTTTGGGAGTCAGACAATAGAGAACCAGGCGGCTATGGTTGCCCGTGTAAAGGCTTACAAGGCAGGTTTTGTAACATCAGACTCTAACATACGTCCTGACCAGACACTTGAGGAAGTTGTTGAGCTTAGCGCAAGGACAGGACATTCAACTGTCGCTGTTACAGAGGACGGAAGCGCAAGCGGAAAGCTTCTTGGAATTATTACATCAAAGGATTTCAGAATCGGCCACTGTCCAGCGCAGTCAAAAGTAAAGGACTATATGACGCCTCTTGAGGAGCTTGCTTTGGGCAAGGAGGGCATCTCTCTCTCGGAGGCCAATGATATTATATGGGAAAAGAAGGTGAACCAGCTCCCGATTGTTGACGGCAAGGGGAACCTTGTGAGCCTTGTATTCCGCAAGGACTATTCAACACATGTTGAGCATCCGAACGAGCTGCTTGACGCGAAGCAGCGCTATATAGTGGGCGCAGGAATAAACACTAGGGACTATATGGAGCGTGTGCCTAAGCTTCTTGAGGCTGGCGCGGATGTGTTTGTGCTTGACTCCTCTGAAGGCTTCTCTGAATGGCAGTCACGCGCGCTCAAGGATTTGCACAAGGCGTTCCCTGGAATAAAAGTCGGAGCCGGAAACGTTGTTGACGCAGAGGGATTCAACTTCCTTGCGGATGCTGGCGCGGATTTTGTCAAGATTGGAATCGGCGGCGGCTCTATATGCATTACACGCGAGCAGAAAGGAATAGGGCGCGGACAGGCTACAGCAACAATAGAAGTCGCAAAGGCCCGCGACGAGTACTACAAGAAGACCGGCATCTATGTTCCTGTATGCTCTGACGGCGGAATCGTCTATGACTACCATGTTACGCTTGCGCTTGCGATGGGCGCTGATTTTGTTATGCTCGGCCGGTATTTCGCGCGGTTTGACGAGTCTCCTTCAAACAAGCTTGTAATAAATGGAAACTATGTAAAGGAATACTGGGGCGAAGGCTCCAACAGGGCGCGCAACTGGCAGAGATATGACCTTGGCGGCAAAAAGGGCATGGCGTTTGAGGAAGGTGTTGACTCTTATGTTCCTTATGCAGGACATCTGCATGATGGCGTAAGAATGACGCTGAGTAAGGTTGTCCATACAATGTGCAACTGCGGAGCTCTTTCTATCCCTGAGCTGCAGGAAAAGGCGAAGCTTACGCTTGTCTCTCCTGTCACAATCCAGGAAGGCTCTGCGCATGATGTCACGGTAAGAAACACAACAAGTGTCCAGACCTGAGTATAATAAAAAAGTTCTTATGCGCGGACGGGCCGCTTGCAACGGGCGGGGAGCTTAGCCTGAGATTGCAGTGGCGCGCAGCGTTGCCGCAAGGCAATAAAACCACGGAAAGCGGGACGCGGGCAGAAGCTGCGCTCCGTTTTTTTTATAGGCGCATAGATAAAAAAATCAATCTGTTTTATAATATTTCAATCTTTTATTAATAGAGGTGTAGATTAAATGAAGAAAATTCTTGTTGCTGCTATGGCAGTCTTTTCATTTATGTCTCTTTCTGTATCTGCGCTGGAGAAAAGCATCGCAGATAATGAGAAAGTTGAGAAGGTTGAGGCGATTACTTCTGTCGCTAATACAAAAGGCAAGAAAGTCTATGTTGTCGGTGACTCGACATTCAGCGCATTTTCCGACCCTTATTACTATCCGCGCTATGGAATCGGAACCAAGCTGCAGGATTATCTTGATCCTAAGAAGGTTGAGGTAATCAATCTGGCTATGTCCGGCCGCTCGTCAAAGAGTTTCCTTACGGAAGCTAATTACAAGACTCTTGTGAACAGCATCAAGAAGGGCGATTATCTGATTATCGGCTTTGGCCACAATGACGAGAAGACAGAGGAAGCCCGCTACACAGATCCTAACGGCTCGAAAGACCAGGCGGGCTCATTCAAGAACTCTCTTTATGAGAACTATATAAAGCTCGCGCTGGATAAGAAGGCGACCCCGATTCTCTGCACTCCGATTGTCCGCCGCGCTCCAGGCAAGGCCTACGAGGGCTCTTATGTGCATGTTACAAAGGACACATCAGAGTTCAAGGGCGGAGACTATTCAAAGGCTATACGCGAGCTTGGAGAAGAGACAGGTGTTCTTGTTGTTGACAACACGGCTTACACAAAGGAGCTTTATGAGTCTTTGGGAGATGACGGAACTGTAAAGCTCCATGCATGGCTTGGACACAAGAGCGGCTCTGTTGACAATACCCATCTTAACACCTATGGCGCTTCGGTTCTTGCATACCATGTTGTCACAGAGATTGCAAAGGCGGACAAGAAATTTGCAAAGCTTGTTGCAAAGGATATAAAGGAGCCTGGAGAGGATATTCTTGTTCCTAATCCAAGCTATGTTATTCCTGTCTACTCTGAGTTCACACCGGCGGACAAGTCAACAGTGTTCGTCACCACTGAGCCATGGTACGGAACTGTATTCGGCGACATGGGCGGCATTGAGAAGATATCAAATCCTGACCTCTATGAGATAATCGAGGAGGGCGGCAAGGTTTCTATGCATTCCGGAACAAAGGATGGAAAGACTGCTGCAGGAAAAATCGCCTCTGGCTCTGACGGCCTTGCGTTCTATTTCCAGCAGATTCCTGCCGGCAAGGATTTTACGCTTTCTGCTACAGCGACTGTGTTGAATGCGACAAAGAACAACCAGGTTTCTTTCGGCCTTATGGTGCGTGACGATGTCTATATTGACAAGTATGACAACCAGGTGAAGAGCGACTATGTCGCAGCTGGCGCCCTTAAGCTTGCAAAGGGAGAGGATGCTTGGACTTCAACTTTTGCCCGCCTTGACGGAAGTCTTGTTGAGAATAAAGTTTCAAAGCAGGAGTTCCCTAAGCAGGGCTCTGTGATTCCTCTTTCAATCACAAAGGCAGGAAACACATATACGGTCCAGTTTGGAAAGGACTCCGCGACATTTACGGCAGACTTGACAGAGGTTGACTCTAAATGGGTTTACGCGGGACTTTATACAGTGCGTGATGCCTATATAGAATATTCTGATGTAAAGCTGGAAGTAAAATAAAGAAGCTGCAATGTAAAAAATGCAGGAATAGAGAAAACCTCCTTGAAGCATCATCTGCTTAAGGAGGCTTTCTTATTTAATAAACAATTTGCACAAAACCATCAGCACAGCTTCTATAAGTCCAAGCACGATAAGAATCATGAGATGCTTGAACTCAGGCTTTTTGATTTTCCGCTCGGAGATGAAAAGAGAGCCGGTTATTGCCATAAAGAATATGTACACAAGTGTAAGGTCAAGCCGGTTTGCAAGCTGCAGAAGATAAATCAGCGGAAAAATCACGGCCGCAGTTGTGACAGGAACACCGGTGAAATATTCACGGCTTCCATCCTCGTTTTCCTGACGCTCTTCTTCCTGGACATTGTAATAGGCAAGACGTATTACAGCCGCAAGCACATACAGAAAACAAACTATGATAAGGAAGTCCTTGAAGTAAGAGTAATAATGTGTCTTTAGAGTGAGCCTTTCCAGGAAGCGTGATGTTCTTATAAGATTGAAGCCTATAATAGCCGGCTGCACTCCGAAAGCGATTACATCGGAAAGAGAGTCTATCTGGATTCCGAACTTCTTTTCAAAGGCTGTGCGGTTCTGCTTTGTCCGCGCCACTTTTCCGTCAAATGCGTCAAGGCAGCCGCAGAGCATAAGGCAGATTATCGCAGCGAGCATGAGCTGCGGGGTAAAGGAGCTGATTATTCCAATTATGGCGGAAACAATGGAAAGATAGGTTAGGATTACTGTGTAGTCATAGACACCAAGCATGATATTTCCTCTCAGTAAGTATCTATAGATATTATCATTTGTAAAAAACGCTTGCAACTGACCGTTTTTTAATTCAGAATGTAAAAATATGCTGAATAGCCTGGTCGATTTCTTTACTGCGCATATCCCTTACTGGCCATTGGTCTCTTTTTTTCTTCTTCTGCTTGCGGGGCTTAACCTGCCTGTCTCTGAGGATGCTGTGGTAATCCTTTCCGCCGGTGTTGCGTTTACAGATGAGTCCCTTATAGTTCCTAATTGGATTGCTCTTTATCTAGGCATTTTTATCAGCGACATCATGGTTTACTGGATGGGGGTCTTTATCTCAAAGGGACTTTTCCAGGTTAAGAAAATCAGAAAAAAGCTTACACCTCAGAAAGTCCGGCTAGTCGCAAAGACTCTGGACGACTATGGTTTCCGTACTTTTATTCTCTGCCGGTTTATTCCTTTTGGTGTGCGCAATACTCTCTGGCTTTGCTCCGGAATTGTCGCTCTTCCGTTCCGCAAATTCATTCTATACGACTCAATTGCGGCTCTTATAAGCTGCTCAACCTTGTATAATCTTGTCCTTTTTCTAGGAAACAAGGTCTCTGTCATATACAAGGTTGTCGGAGTCGTCCTGTTCGTGGCTCTTGTTGCGCTTGCTGTTTTTATTGCAATCCGTATTGTAAGAAAAGAGAGCAAGTCATTTGAGATAGAGGACCAGACGTCTCTTAATTGAAACATCAATTTATTTATGGTAATCTCTAAAAGGTCATTCTGAGCGCCCCTGTCTGCCGACAGGCAAGAGTGAAGAGTCTGTGTGACTTCCTTGTCGGCTGACTTTGCTGCGCTTAACATGACAATGTGTGATTTAGTTTTTGGGGGCTTTTATGAAGGTCGTTGTTATC
>CAZURC010000080.1:0-9543 GCA_964623405.1 uncultured Treponema sp. | reverse complement strand
AGAATCAGCTTGTCCATGTGTCCGATTTTCAGCACAAACACTATTGCCAGCTTCATGAACGCCTCGACTATGCTCACGTATGCGTACACATTCATGTTCTCGTGGGCGATGATGTCGCTCATGTACGGCGTTGTCATCACGGTAAAAAGGAACGAGCCGACCGCGCACTGGTAAATCACATTCGCCGCCATCATTCTGCTTTCTGGAATCACAAGTTTATGGTTCATAAACCACAAACCCACACTTTCCGCAAGCAATATTATTATCAACGCCATTAGAGCGTAGATTGTGAGTGTTACAGAAAATATGCGGGAAAGACCGTCGCTGTTTTTTGTGTCATTGTCGGGCTTGACCCGACAATCTTCTTCCGAAGTTTCTGAGATTACTTCGCTTTGCTCAGAATGACCATCTTCTCTCCCCATCTCAAAGCTGAAATATCTCTGGCTCGCGGTCGCCATTGCGCCGCTTAAGAATCCGAACATCGTGACCACACCCGCCACAACGTTGTAGATTCCGTAGTCCTCCGCACCGAGCGTGGCGAGCACCACGCGCACCGTGTAAAGCGACACGAGCATTATGAGAATCTGCCGGAAATATAGAGCCAGTGTGTTCTTGGCTATGCGGGTGGTGTTAGACATCAGTTCCTGTCTCCCGCAGATTCCGCAGATGGACGCAGATTATTGTCATGCTGAACTTGATTCAGCATCTCTTTAGTAGATTCCGAATCAAGTTCGGAATGACAGGTTTGCAATTCGAAATGACTATCTTCGACTCTCTCCCACCCCGCTTCTTCTTCACTCATCATCTCGCTGTCCCAATCCATCACCACCTGCATATCAATTCCGCAATCTTTTGCCAGTTCCTGATAATGCAGAATCACATCTTTTCTGATTTCCTCACCGCCGAGCCAGATTGATTTCTCGCCATCTCCAACCGGCTGCAAAGTGCATATATATAGAAGAATTGAGTTAGATTTACACACACCGTCACCCTGAACTTGATTCAGGGTCTGTTTAGCAGATTCCGAATCTGAGTGCGGACGGCAACGAAAGTCCGCAAGTTCGGAATGACCAACGTTCGTCAACTGTCTCATAGCATTGTCCAGCACCGTCTCAAGCATCAGCTCAGAGATTCCGTTCGCAAAAGTCACAATGCTGTCGCCCGCGCTGCGCTTTGAGTCGAGAAAATCAAACATATCCTCTATCTTTTTCTGTCTGAAATCTTCCGGAGCTGAGCCGAGAAGAAGCGCGTATTTCTTCATAATTCCGTATCAAACTTACGTCTAATAGACTAATTTTTATTCTAATAGCCTTTTGTTATTTTTTCAATCTATTAGTATAAAATTTAGTCTACGAGTATAAAAAAAATGACAGAAAGTGAAGTTAGAGATTTGTTCGGATATAACTTAAAAAGAATCAGAAAATCTAAAAATTTATCGCAAATGGAACTTGCAGATAAACTTGAAATGCACTTTACTTTTATTAGCGACATTGAAAATGGAAAAAAGTGGGTTTCGCCAGAAACAATCGCAAAAATCGCTTCATGCCTGAATATTGAACCTTACCAATTTTTTATTCCAAAAGAATATGCTCCAAAAACTGATCTTTCTATCAAAGCGTTTGCAGACGAACTTTCCAAAGCATTCGAAACTATAAAATCGCACTATGTTGTCTGAACGTTTCCTCAGACTTCGGAATTACCTTAGATCGAGGAAATCAAATCTACGAGGCTTCACTCTTCTAGTCTATGAAAGTACGCTCTCCAAGCCTACGAGAATCTTCTATCGTAATTACTACAATCCGAAATTTTATCATAAAATATCTCGCCGGCAGATTGAAGACAAAATCGGCGTAAGCACAAGCCAAGGCTACATAAAGCAATCGTCTCAGCATGACTTGCTCTGTCGATTTTTATTTGTGAGGAAAAATGTGATGTGTTTGGATTTTGTTATGAAAAAAGATTTATTATATTCCTAAACTTTCCAGCAGATTCAGCAGATATTCCCACCACATTTCAGATGTGAACTGAGCGCTGAACGCTGACGGAAGCAAGAACCGCCGCATCTCAAACAGGAAATCTTTTTGTCCGTTCTGAATCGAAGCAATGCGTTCCTTGTACTGCTTCTTGAAATCTTCTTCGCTGATTTTTCTGTCTGAAAGTTTTTTCAAAAGAAGGTCGCTTTTTACGGAAACGTTTTTCTGCGTAATCCAGTGAATGTCCCACAAGTCGCGGTTTTTCACACGGTTCGGACAGCGGGCGAACGCAATCAGTTTGTCGCAAAGAATTTCTTCAAGGCTTTCTGCATAAAGCAGGATTCCGTCGGTTCCCATGTCCACGCCGTAAAAGTTTTTTATCATAGACGGTTTCCGCTCGTAGCTGGGAAGGCGGCAGATGTCAATGTTGATTTTTTGCGAAAGCACAGTTTCCAAACTCACATAATTGAAAAAATCCGCACGAAGTTTTGCCGCAACCTTGAATAGCAAAAAAGCAGAATCTTGCGGTGATTTCAACAGTGCTCAATTACTAATACAGAAAAGAAATTTAATGTGTAGATTCTCAGAAAAAGCTGTGCAGGTTCAGTGAAACAACTTTTATGGATTTTGTGCTTGAAAAAAATGCTTCACGTTAATTTTTAGGAGTCAGTTTTTTATTAATTTCATACTTATCCCAAAAATCATTCATACTTATGCTCAAAATTATTCATAAGTATGCTTACATTACATCCATAAGCATGGACACAGTACATCCATGCTTATGAGCAAAAACGTTCATAAGTATGTTCATACTATATTCATAAGTATGAACGCTATATATTCATACTTATGGACGTGAACCGTCATACTTATGAATTCGCCAGTGTCATACGTATGGAAATTTATAAAAATGGACATTTCGGAAGGCTCAATGACCGAAAAAAAAGGCTTTTGGCGCGCCAAAAATGCACCAAAAGCCTAATAACTAAATTTCACAACGGTTTCCTTCGCAGCAAGGCGAGTTCCTAATATTTAAAGCAAAGTCCGTTATCCACTTTGCCTAAACCCAGCTTTTAGCTTCCTTCGCCAGAAGACGAGCCTGTCTCTTCTTTTGATTCAGATTCTTCTTTAGCTTCAGAACTTTCCTGCTTCTTCAAGAAAGCGGCGTCGATTTTTGCAAACGTCGGCTTTGAAAGCATTTCGTTTACACGGACATCCGGAGTGTAAAGAATCTTCAAGCCGTTGATGTGCTCGCTTGTGACATCAGTCGCTTTTTCTTGTCCTGGACCTGTGGACTTGAAGCCAATCTTGAAGATTCCAAAATCATCAAGACGGACCTTATAGCCAAGCATAAGATAATCCGGAACTGTGCTCAGCAAGCTTGCAATCACGGTTTTTATGTCCGCTCTTGTAAGAGTTGTTTTTTCGCTGATTTTCTCACACAAAGTGTCAATTCCAATTTCTGCGACATACGCAGGAGATGGATAATACTTTGGCTCAGCATAAATATCACGCGGGTTTATTCTTTTCCTTGAAACATAAGTAATAGCCATAACAGCCTCCTATAAAATGAATCTAAGACTTGTTTCTGCAATTCTTTTTTGGAAGCTCATCTTTCTTGACAAGAAAAAATGCTCTTCCGGAGCAGACCGCAAGAATCTTTTTAGAGAAGTTCCTTGCGTTTTTGGCTGCAGAATCAGCCAAGTCCTTTTAAATAATTTTTAATTCGATAAAATCGAATTAACCTGTCTTAAATATAAATTCACAGCCAAAAATTGTCAAGAAATTAAATCGAAAAAATCGAATTATTTTTAACTTTCAGTAGATTTTTATGAAAATTTCACCGATAACAAGAGACATAAATCGTAAAAATCGATTTTTTATAAAAAAGAAAAATTTATGCTGATTTTATTTTCTGTGAAAAACTTTCTTTCCTGCGCAAAGTGATTGAGGAAAACTATTCAGAAGGAAACTTCGGCGGGCGGCCGTATTAAAAAAAATACTTGAAGACTAAGGATTATCCCACATCGCCGTTTATGCCCGCTCTGGCAAGCGCAAATCTTTTACATTCCCCTTTTCTATGCTAGAATAATAGCAAGTGGGATTTTACAATGCTGCAGAAAGCTGACTCTAAGTTTTATATTATAGGCGCAGGCTTCGCAGGGCAGATGCTTGCCCAGGAAATAGGACGAAAAAAAATATTCGGAACTGTCGCGGCTTTCCTTGATGACGACGAGAGTCTTATTGGAAAACAGATTGAGGGAATTCCGTGCCTAGGACCTATCCGCGAGGTCGCGAATATTCTAAGATGCGGTCCTCTTGACAAGGCGATTATCGCGATTCCAAGCGCGCCTGTTGAAAAAATCAGGGAAATCTATGAGATTCTAAAAGCCGGCGGATTTGCGCATATCAGAATTCTGCCGAGCGTGAGCCAGATTGTCGATGGAAAGGCGCGGTTCATACAGACACGTGAAATTGACCCGCTTGATATTCTAGGACGGACGCCGGTAATAATTCCGCTGCATGAAAGCCTTAAATACCTCCGGGGAAAGCGTGTCCTGATTACAGGCGCGGGCGGCTCTATCGGCTCCGAGCTTGCGCGCCAGCTTCTTTCAGGCGGCGCCGAGCGGCTTTATCTCTTTGGCCACGGGGAAAATTCCATTGTCTCAATTTACCGTGAGCTTCATGTCCTGCAGCAGGAAGGTGTCGGCGAGAAAGCGACAGTTGTTCCGATTATCGGCGACATGAAGGACCGCGAGTATGTCAAGTTCATCATAAAGCACACAAAGGCCGATGTTATTTTTCACTGCGCGGCGTACAAGCATGTTCCTATGATGGAAGAAAACCCTGTAGCTGCTGTCGAGAACAATGTGTTCGGAACAAAGAATCTTCTGGACGCCGCGCTTGAAAGCAAGGTGCAGCGCTTTGTCCTTATTTCAACTGACAAGGCTGTAAATCCGGTCAGCGTCTACGGAGCGAGCAAGATGCTATCGGAGAAGCTGATTCTGCAGTATGCGAAAAAGGCGGCAAAACGTCATTCAGAGAGAAGCGAAGGGGAAGAATCTCAGAAGTTCATGTTCGTGCGTTTTGGAAATGTCTTAGGCTCCCGCGGCTCAATTCTGCCGCTTTTCCAGCAGCAGATTAAAACCGGAGGCCCTGTCACCGTCACGGGCGAAAATGTCGAGCGCTATTTTATGACAATTCCTGAAAGCTGCTCTCTTGTGCTTGAGACCGGCGGAGTCGGCGAGAACGGAAAATCCTATCTTCTTGACATGGGAGAGCCTCTCAACATTCTTGACATGGCGAAGCAGATTATAAGATTCTCAGGGCTTGAGCCGGGACGCGACATCAAGATAAAAATAATCGGTCTGAGAGAGGGAGAGAGAGAAAGCGAGCCCCTGTGGCTAAAGGAAGAGGAGCCCAAGAAGACTGCCTACGAGAAGATACTTGAGCTCAAGAACCTTGAGTTTGGAGATGAGAAGCTAGACTCGCTCCTGCACGAGCTTGAGCCGATTTGCTTCTGGCGCGGAGATGAGAAAAAATTCCGCAACAAGGACGAGCTGGTCTCGATTTTGAGAAAAGCCGTTCCAAGCCTGGATGAATTTTACAACCAAGTGAAGCAAGAACAAAACGGAAATTTATGACAGATTCAACACGGATGCACACAGATTAAAAGGATGGACGCGGATAATATTTTAGGTTTTACGAGAGCCTTCCGCATATCAGAATTCTATCCGTAAAAATCCGTGTTCATCTGCGTTCATCCGTGTTGAATAGTGAGGTGATTTATGAAAGTTCCTTTTTTCAGGCCTTCTTTTTCTGATGAGGAGAAAAGGGCTGTCTGCGATGTGATTGACTCAGGGTGGCTGACGACTGGAAACGTGACCCACGCGTTTGAGTCGGAGTTCGCGGATTATGTCAAAGCTAAGCACGCGCTCGCGGTGAACTCGAACACAAGCGGAATGATTCTCGCGATGGAAGCGTGCGGAGTAAAAGCGGGGAAAGCCGTAATCACAACGCCGTACACTTTTGTCTCGACAGCTTCCTCAGCTTTGCACTTGAACGCGGAAGTTTACTTCGCCGACATCGAAGCAATCTCATATTCAATCGACCCATTAAAAATAGAAGAAATATTAAAGAAAGACGCGGAAAACGGACACAAGGTCAAGGCGATTGTTCCGGTTCACGTGGGCGGAAATTTGTGCGATATGAAGCGCATCACGGCTCTGGCAAAAAAATACTCGACTCCAGAAAACAGAATCTACGTGATTGAGGACTGCGCGCACTCCTTCCCCTCGCTCACAAAATCAGGCTATGCGGGAACTCTCGGCGACATCGGAGTATTCTCATTCTACGCGACAAAGACAATCACGACCGGCGAAGGCGGAATGGTCACGACAAACGACGACGCTCTGGCAAAAAGAATCACGCAGATGCGCCTTCACGGAATGGACAGGGATGCCTGGGACCGCTACACTGACGGCAAGGCGAGCTGGGAATACGACATAATAGCTCCGGGATTCAAGTCGAATCTGCCGGATGTTTTGAGCGCGATTGGACGATGCCAGCTAAAGAAAGCGCAGAGTTTTTACGACAAGAGAATCAGGATTGTTGAAAAATACAACGAGGCTTTCAAAAACTGCGGTTTTATCACGCTGCCGCCGACCGGAGAAGGAAACGCCTGGCATTTGTATCTGGTTCAGCTAAACCTTGAAAAGCTCGACTGCACGAGAAAAGAGTTTGCAAAAGAATTGCAGACGGCAGGTCTTGGAATCTCGATGCATTTTATCGCGATTTATAACTTCACTTACTGGAAAAAACGTTATCCCCAATACACGCCGGACAGGTTTCCGAACGCTCAAGAGCATTATGAGCGCACAATAACGCTTCCGCTCTGGCCGGACGAGACAGAGGAAATGGCGGACTACGTTATAAAGACCGTGATTGAGACAGGCAGGAAACATGAGCGCTAGGCAAAGAAATTTTAAGGAAAACAATCTCTTATTTTCTGATGAGTTCTACTCTGACATATACGAGGAAGGCATGGTCTATGCCTCTATTGTGCGAAGTCCCGTCCCGAAAGGAAGAATAACCGGTATTTCCACAGAAAAGCTTCCTGATGGTTTCTCATTTTTCGGCTGGGAGGATATTCCAGGGAAAAAGACAGTAAGGATGATTGACTCTGAGATTCCTGTATTCTGCAAGAAAGACATAACATATCTGGGGCAGCCTGTCGGAATAATAGCAGGCCCGGACAGAAAGACAGCAAGGCTCCTTAGCAAGAACATGCCTATCCAGATTGACGAGCATTTTCTTTACGAGGAAAAGGAAGAGAGCAATCTGCTGGCCCAAAGAACTGTGCAGTACGGACAGGAATACAAGGCGGCGGAGGACGACATTACTGTGGAAGAGGAATGGGAATCAGATATAAATGTCCAGAATTTCACGGAGACGAACGGAGCCTTGTGCTATATAAGGGCGGGAAAGCTGTATGTCTATGCGCCGAACCTCTGGATAAGCAACCTGCGGAGAACACTTGCCGATGTGACAGGCATAGACGAGGAGAGCATCTTTATAACAAGGACAAACCTCCTTTCAAAGAGCACAAGCGTTCTCTGGCTCAATACCCTTGTCTGCTGCCAGTGCGCGGTCGCATGCATAAAGCTAAGGAAGCCTGTCAAGCTTGAGTTTACGAGGACTGAGCAGCAGCTCTACGCAGAGAACACATCCTCTGTGAAAATCCGGCACAGGACAACAGTCGGAAAAGACGGCATTATAAGGGCAATGGATATTCTTATCCACGTGAATGCGGGAGCATATAATCCGTTCGCGCAGGAGATTGCGGACAGACTGGCTATATCAAGCACCGGCGTATACAAGTGCCCCAATCTAAGAATCACATCAAACATATACAAGAGCCATTCAATCCCGTCCTCTATAGACTTTTCCATAATCGACTCAAAGGCTTTCTACGCAATAGAAAACCACATCAATAAAATAGCCAAGATAACGGATATTGATCCTCTTACTCTCCGTCTCCTTAACTTGAAGGTAGAGGACAAGCACTCAAAGTCCAAGATTATCCTTGAGACAGGAAAATCACGGGAAGCCTTGCAAGCGCTATGCCAGAAGAGCATCTTTCTAAGGAAAAACGCGGCATACTCGCTTGAGGACGAGCACAGGTTTGACCATGACAACGCGTCCCCCTACTCTCCTCCAATGAGAGGAATCGCTCTTTCATGCGCTTATGCAGGCACAGGATTTCTTGGCTCATCGTTCATAAAGAAGAATGTGAATATCGAGCTTACTTACACAAAAGAAAAAAAGCTTTATATAAAAGGCGTGCCTTCCTCGGAGAATATATGGAATATATGGAAAACAATCGCATCCGAGACGATGCAGATACCGGAAAGCGATGTGCTCCTAGACACAAAATACAACATAGAAAGCGAGCCTGAGAACCCACAGACAACAGACGCGTCAATATCAATAACATCCCAGCTGATAAAAAAGGCGGCTGTCTCCCTGGCAAGAAAACTGCAGCAGAAAGAAACAGAGCTCCCGATAAAGGTTAAAAAGACTTTCCGCATAAATCCAAAGAAGAACTGGGACAAGGAGAGTTTTACAGGCTACCCTTACCTGAGCACAGCCTTTGCCGCCATGGTGATAGAGCTGGAGCTTGACCTTGCTGTATACAAGCCGGAGCTAAGGGGCATTTACTTTATTGTTGACGCAGGGAAAATCCTGAACCCGAAGGCGGCGGAGACATCCATAAGAAACTCAATCCAGGAAGGACTAAGGGAAATAGTAGAGGATGATGAGGTTGAGGCGGCGTCTGTGTCAATCCAGTTCATACAGTCTGACGACCCGCCAAAGCAGATAGGTGAAATAGTAATGTCTCTCCTGCCATCCGCATACGCATCGGCGCTCTCCCAGGCGGCGGGCAAGACTATAACAAATATGCCGGTTCAGACCGACACCGTATATAAAATCACGGAATTCCTAAAGGCTAAGCGTGAGAGCGCGGCAAAGAAAGACCAGAATGCGCAAGGCCAGGACAGTGCCCAGGAGCATAAGACGGCAAGTGAATAATGCAAAGCAGGTGAAAAATGAAGATACCAGTAGTTATAAACGGACAAAAGACAATACTCGACGAGGCTCCTGAGGAGAAGCTTCTTTACGTGCTCAGGAAGAGAAAGCTTATCTCGGCAAAGAGAGGCTGCGAGGCAGGAAAATGCGGCTTCTGCACAGTTCTTCTTGATGACAAGCCCGTCTCAAGCTGCCTTGTGCCTGTAGGGATTATAAAGAACTGCGAGGTTACAACCCTTGAGCATTTCTCAAAGACAAAGGAATTCAAGGACATTGAGGCGGGATTCAAGAAAGCTGGAATCCGTCTGTGCGGCTACTGCAACTCATTCAAATACCTGTCTGTATACCGTCTTCTAAAGGACAACTACCGTCCAACCAAGGAGCAGCTCTTAGAGCTCACAGCGGAGGACAAGTGCCAGTGCACAGAGCAGGGAGCCTTTATGAACGGAATCCTATATGCGACAGCTATCCGCCACGAGCG
>CAZURC010000079.1:0-9545 GCA_964623405.1 uncultured Treponema sp. | reverse complement strand
GCCACGAAAATCTTGAGCGCGAGAGGAAAAGTCCACTCAGGAAGCTCCTTTGAAATCGTCGAGGCCGCGTCAACTTTTCCTTCAAATGAAGAGAAAATCAAAATCGCAAGAAGTCCGAGCGTCGCGAACAGGACAATCAAAAGAGTCCGTTTGAGCGAAAGCTTCCCGCCTTTTTCGGTCTTGGTCATAAAGACAAAAAGCATCGGAAGGCTTCCTAAAATCAAGCCGGTGAAAAAATAGTTTGTCTGGACAGGGAAATTGTCGTACAGTACCGTAATCAGCTTGCTGAAAAGCAGAACGCCGAGAGCCATTCCGCACACGATTGGAACAACAAAGCGGCGGTTCGCGACGAGTTTTTTTACGTTCAGTGTGATTGCGTTCACAAATTTGTCGTAGATATTGAACACAACCGCCATCGTGCTTCCTGAAACACCGGGAATCACGTTCGCCATGCCGATTACAAGTCCAATCAGGAAGATTCTGATAATGTCCATAAAAGCTCCGGTTTCAGATTATTTATACGTCCGTGTTTTTTATATGCGTTATCGTCTGTTTTCAATTGGAATATACTTGCGCTCTGCGAGAATGTTCTTGTATGCAGGGCGGTAGATTCTTCCGCCGGCTACTATCTCTTCTATTCTGTGCGCAGACCATCCGGCAATGCGGCTTACAGCGAACAGCGGTGTAAAAAGCTCCCGCGGGATGTTAAGCATTGAGTATATGAATCCTGAGTAGAAGTCAACATTCACACATATTTTCTTCTCATCGCCATGTTTCTCGTAGATGACCTCCGGTCCTATTTTTTCAATGAGCTTGTAAAGATTGTATTCGTCCTCAAGTCCTTTTTCATTTGCAAGCTTAGCCGCATGGTCCCGCAATATTGTGGCGCGCGGGTCGTTGATTGTATAAATGGCGTGTCCAAGTCCGTATATAAGGCCGGTATGGTCAAAGGCTTCCTTGTTTGAGATTTTCCTTAGATACTCTTTTATCTCTTTCTCGCTTGACCAGTCTTTTACATGAGCCTTTATATCATCCATCATCTCCATTACGCGTATGTTCGCCCCGCCGTGGCGATAGCCTTTAAGAGAGCCTACCGCCGCTCCGATTGCGGAGTAAGTGTCGGTGTCCGCTGATGAGACAACATGCACTGTAAGAGAAGAGTTGTTTCCGCCTCCGTGCTCCGCATGCAAGATAAGCGCAAGGTCAAGGAGCTTTGCCTCATCGTCTGTAAAAGCCTTGTTGTTGCGTATAAGACGCAGAAAATTCTCGGCAGTGGAAAGCTCTGGAAGCGGATTATGTATATACATTGACTTTCCGTCATAGTACCGTCTTTTTGCCTGATAGCCGTATGCTGTCAATGTTCCAAAACGGCTTATAAGCTCTATGCACTGGCGCAGGATATTTGAGAGGGAGCGATCCTCAGGATTCTTGTCATAGGAATAAGATGCTAAGACGCCGCGGGCAAGCTTGTTCATTATGTCCGAAGACGGAGCCTTCATAATCATATCCTCTGTAAAGTTCGGTGGAAGCGTCCTGAGCTCACCGAGGTACTGCTTGAATGCGTCAAGCTCATGCTGAGAGGGAAGCTCGCCGAAAAGAAGCAGATATACGGCCTGCTCGTAGCCGAACTGGCTGTGCGCTTCTGCGTCAGCGATTAAATCTGCGACATTGTAGCCGCGGTAGAGGAGCTTTCCTGGAATAGCGATTTTTTTCCCATCTTTTACATCGTATCCGACTACATCGCCTATGCTTGTAAGGCCTACAAGCACTCCTGTTCCATTGGCATTGCGCAGCCCGCGCTTTACATCGTATTTTTCATAAAGAGCGGGATCAATCGGGTCGTTGCGCTCTGCAAGCACGGATAATCGTCCGATAAAGATGTTTTCGCTGTCAGTCATGGGAAACTCCCCAATATTGCATAAATATGCAACACTTTTTGATAAATATTCATAATTATACATTTTTCGTCTTATGTATGCAATATACTGTATAAGAAGTGTTTTTATGCATTCCAGCGGGTCTTTGCGCCTTGTCCTCAAATCCTGTATATTGAGAGAAGAGCTGGAGGACTGGAGACATGGCACTTGAGCGTCTTGACAAGGTTTTATCCCACCGTGGATTTGGCAGCCGCAAGGATGTTAAGCGTCTTTGTCATGGGCAGGTTGTATTTGTCAATGGGAAAATGATTACCGACCCTTCCTCAAAGATAGACATAGATAATGACTCGCTTGTAGTTGACGGAGAGAAAATATCACTTCAGCGCGATGTTTATATTATGATGAACAAGTGCAAGGATGTTGTATGCGCAAACAGGGACGGTGCGCACCGCACAGTCTTTGATCTTGTTGACGAAAGAGTCCGTCATAGTTTCTCAGCATCGGATTTGCACTGCATGGGGCGCCTTGACATTGACACAGAGGGGCTTCTGATTCTTACAAGCGACGGCGCGCTTACGCACACTCTGCTTTCTCCTAAAAACCACATCTCAAAGACTTACGCTGTTGCCCTTAGGGATTCTCTTTCTGAGAAGCAGAAGCAGGAATACTCAGCGCTTTTTATGAAAGGATTTTTTATTGACAGGGAAGGAAATGAGAGCGGTTTTGTCTGCCAGCCATCCGAGCTTGTCTTTGAGCAGAACAGCTTTCCTAACTCATCATCTGCGACAGACTGTATTCTTACAATATATGAAGGAAAGTTCCATCAGGTAAAAAGAATGTTCTCTCAGCTGGGAAACGAGGTTTTATATTTAAAGCGCATTGCTATGGGAAACTTGAATCTGGACTTGAGTATTCCTCTTGGAGGCTTTAGGGAGCTTACAGGTGATGAGGTTCTGATGCTGGGGAAAAACAATTTATAGAATCATTAGCACGTAATCTTTTATACGGATTCTTTTTGCCTTTACAAAAAAACGCCTGCTCAGCAAAATAACTCCATGCATAGTTTCTTTTCGTCTTTTGAAAATTCGGTTTTACCAGGTCTTGTGATTCCTTTTGTCGGAACAACGCTGGGCGCGGCCTGTGTTTTTTTTATGAAGAAACAGCTTGGTGTTCTTGTGCAGAAAGCGCTGCAGGGGTTCGCGTCCGGCGTCATGGTCGCCGCGTCAATCTGGAGCCTTATCTTGCCAGCCTTTGAGCTTTCATCATCTCTTGGAAAGCTCAGCTTTGTTCCGCCTGTGGCGGGCTTTTGGATTGGAATACTTTTTCTTCTTTCACTTGACCATCTTGTTCCGCACCTGCACTTGGGGGCGAGCGAGGCTGAAGGCCCTAAAAGCCATTTAAAGCGGACAACTATGATGGTTCTTGCTGTCACGATGCATAATCTCCCGGAAGGCATGGCTGTCGGAGTTGTCTATGCGGGGTATGTTTCCGGCAGCAGCTCCATAACAGCCATGGGAGCGCTCAGTCTTGCGCTTGGAATCGCCATACAGAATTTTCCTGAGGGGGCGATTATCTCCATGCCGTTAAAGGCGGAGGGCACTGGTAAGGGAAAGGCGTTTTTGTACGGAACATTGTCAGGAGCAGTTGAGCCAATCGGCGCGTTCATCACAATCTGCGCGAGCTCTCTTGTGCTCCCTGTCCTGCCTTATCTCCTTGCGTTTGCCGCCGGCGCAATGATTTATGTCGTGGTAGAGGAGCTTATTCCCGAGATGTCTGAGGAGCCTCACTCAGACATAGGGACAGTCCTTTTTGCGCTTGGCTTTACGCTGATGATGACGCTTGATGTTGTACTGAGCTGATTTAAGCTATTTCCTAAGCTCTTCCTTTATGGCTTTCAGCAAGTCATCGTACTCTGTGAACGCAGGTATATCTGGATAGTCGGTCTTTATCTTGTCTGTTGTCCGGAACAGGAATCCTGCCTTTGACGCCTGTATCATTCCCAGGTCGTTGTAGCTGTCGCCGAAAGCTATTGTCTCGTATCCTATTGACTGCAGCGCCTTTGCTGTCGCAAGCTTTGAGTTCGGGCAGCGCATCTTGTGCCGTGCGATAAAGCCGTCGGAGTCAACTTCAAGGGAGTTGCAGAAAAGGGTAGGCATTCCGAGCTTTTTTATAAGAGGCGAGGCGAATTCCTCGAACGTGTCGCTGAGGACAATTGTCTGGCATACAGAGCGCAGCTCATCCAGAAATTCCCTTGCGCCAGGAAGAGGATCAATCTTTGCTATTGTGTCCTGAATATCCTTTAGGGTAAGACCGTGCTCTCTTAAAATTCCGATTCTCCATTTCATCAGCTTATCGTAGTCAGGCTCATCGCGGGTTGTGCGCTTTAATTCCGGGATTCCAGAAACTTTTGAGAATTCAATCCAAATCTCAGGCGTAACAACGCCTTCCATATCCAAGCATGTAACGTACATATTTATTTCCTCCCATAAAAAGTCAAGAAGGAAGTCTCAACTTCCGAATGACTTTTTAAGCGTTCCTGCAACAAAGTGAAGGAACGCAGTTGATATGCAAGTTTGCAACGCAAACTTGTCAAGATAAAAACTGGCGATATTTCAGGCAGTTTTTATCTTAGTCTCCTTATCTATTGCAAGATAAGCAATCTTAGCATTTTTTTCGCTTATAGAAAAGTTGAGGGCAATGCGATGCGCTGTATAAAAAAATGCACAGAAAGCTTAAAGTTCTGTATAAAAAAGTGTACTGTTATAATTTCTTTATAAAAAAGTTGACAAACGTTTTTTTTGTGTTATACAAGTCTGTGTTCTCTTTTCTTAATTTTAATTGAATGTATTATAAAGAGTTATATTCGTTTGTCTTTTTTCTTTGCTCTTTGTGTTTTTACTTGGCACGTTTATTGCATAGTGTAAAATGTGTGCATTGAGCTGCACTGTCAAGGGGAATAAAATGGAAATTTTTGAAAGTTATTTGAGGCAAATTCAGAGGTATCCGCTTTTGGATGCGCGGCAAGAGGTTGAACTTTCAAAGGAAATAGAGAAAGGAAGCAAGGCGGCAGAGACAAAGCTGATAAACTCAAACCTAAGGCTTGTTGTAAGCATCGCAAAAAGATTTGCAGGAACGCCAAGAGTTTCTATGATGGATCTTATCCAGGAAGGAAACATGGGGCTTATGATGGCCGCCGCGAAGTTTCACTATGGATTCAACACACGGTTCTCAACCTATGCGTACAGCTGGATTTTGCAGTATATGCTGCGCTATATTTACAACAAGACCTCTATGATTTCTCTTCCCCATAGAAAAGAGGAGCTTTTAAGAAGAATTACAGCCGCAAGGAATGACTACAAGCAGAACCTTAACCATGAGCCTACAAAGAAGGAGCTTGCCGAGTACTGCGGCACTACAATTGAAGATATTGAGAGCGTTCTTGCGTTTGCCTATACGGTTACAAGCATGGACATTGAGACTTCCGATGACAGCGGAACAACTGTAGGCGACTTGATACCAGATACCAGCTATAATCCGGAGGAGACTTTTATCCGCCGTCAGGACATTCTTGAGATAAAGGAGATGGTTGATACCTTGCCGGACAAGGAGAAGAGAGTTATTTACTGTAGATTCAATTTTGACTATGACCCGCATGTCCCGACATTGCGGGAGCTTAGCGCCGTATTGGGTGTTAGCGCTGAGACTGTCCGACAGATGGAGATGCGCGCAGTCAAGAAAATAAAGCAGGCGGCGGTGACAATGCAGCACAGACAGCTTGTCACTGCTTAGAAGCCGGAAAAGTTAAAGCGCAAGGCTTTAGCTTTCAAAATATCATTAAATCGATTACTATATGCACAGGCGGTTTTCCTCTTATTTTTCCGCCTGTGTTTTTTTATGGCCAAGAGAAAATCATCACCGTCCTCAAAGCAAAAGCCGTCAGGCAGAAAATCCTCGTCTGCAAGGGAATCCAGCCCTAAGCGCCGCGCATCATCGCGCCGCCGCTCCTCAAGGATAAGGCTGGACAAGGGCAAGGTGAGCCTTCTGTGCTCGATTGTGTTTTTAGGCTGCTGCCTTTGCATTGCTGTCAATGTTCTTTCTACGCCCTCAAAGCCAGCAGCTGGTACAGGAAAAGAGCAGGAACTCTCCCGCCAAGAAAGCGCTCAGGACAGGAGAGACAGGGTTCGTGCAGAAAAAGCATTGCCATCAGTATCCCAGCCAGCCAGAAGGACAGAGACAGAGAAAAGGCCTGAGCCGGCGCCTCAAGCTGTCGCGGGAGCAAGGACTGATAAAAAAACGGCTGCTTCTCAATCGTCTTCTCCGGCAGCCGCGCCTTTGCCAAAAGGTGACAAGAAAACATCTGTTCAGAAAGAGACAGCGTCTTCTGTTGCCGGGCAGGCGAAGGATAATAAAAGCGTCTCCGCTTCAGCTCCTCAAAAAGATGAAAAGCGACAGGAAGAGCCTTTGTTCCAGATTCCTCCTGCGCAAAACGGCGCTACGATTGTGCTGGTTATAGATGACGCAGGGCTTAACGCGGAGTATACAAGGCGTTACGCGTCTCTTCCTTTTCCTATTACAATCGCGGTCCTGCCGCGTCTTTCCCATACAAAGGACTGCGCATATATAGTGCGCTCTTATGGCAAGGAGCTTATACTTCATCAGCCTATGCAGAGCCTTAATCACAGCCTTGATCCTGGACCGGGAAAGATAACAGTAGACATGGGCTTCCAGGAGATTTCCTCAATTATAAACGCAAATCTCGCAGAGCTTGGACCTGGAGTAAAAGGCATGAATAACCATGAGGGAAGCGAGGTTACAGAAGATGTCATCCGTATCGGAAATGTGCTTGATGTGTGCACAGAAAATGGAATCTATTTTCTTGACAGCCGCACGACAGCCAGCACAAAGGCGCCTCAGGCCGCGCTGGAGCGTGATATAAGAATATTTGAGAAGTCCGGTCCCTATATTGACAACGTTGTCAGCAGGGAGGCGATGCTGCAGGAGATATACAAGTCGCTTGAGGCGGCGAACAGGAACGGACAGGCGATTGTGATTGCCCACGTGGACAAAAGTGTGAACATCCTGCCGGATTTGCTTTCGGAGATGTATCCATATCTTGCAAAGGCTGGCTACAGGTTTGCAACTCCGTCAACGCTTCATTACAATTAAGGTATATGAAAGTTCTTGGAATTGAAAGCTCATGTGATGAGACTGCCTGCGCGGTTGTTGAGGACGGAAAGAAAATCTTGAGCAATGTTGTCGCGACACAGATTCCGTTCCATCAGATTTACAAGGGCGTTGTGCCTGAAATCGCGAGCCGGAAGCACGCTGAGTGGATTCTGCCGGTTGTGAGGCAGGCAATTGAACAGGCGAATCTCTCGCTTGACGACATTGACGCAATCGCGGCGACAAACCGGCCTGGGCTTATGGGCGCGCTTTTAGTCGGGCTCACGTTCGGAAAAACTCTTGCCTGGGCTACAAACAAGCCTTTCATCGCGATAAACCATATGCTCGGCCACATGTACGCATCTCATCTTGTGAACGATATTCCTTATCCTTATCTGGGGCTTCTGGTTTCGGGCGGACACTCGATAATTGCGAAAGTGAACGGATTTGACGACTTGGAAGTTCTCGGAACGACAATTGACGACTCAATCGGCGAGGCCTTTGACAAGGTCGCGAAATACTACGGGCTTGGCTATCCGGGCGGCGTGATTATTGACAAGCTCGCGCAGAAAGGCGACGCAAAGGCCTTCAGTTTTCCGGTTCCGAAGCTCGACAAGGGCGAGGACCACAGATATGACGTTTCATTTTCCGGGCTTAAAACCGCGGTGATTCATCAGGCGGATATGTTCTTAAAGCCTGGATATGAAAAGACGAACGAGAACATCTGCGCGGCTTTCCAGGAAACTGCGTGCAAGACGATTGTTTCAAGGCTTTTCCGCGCTGTTGACGACACTGGCTTAAAAACAGTTGTCGCGGGCGGAGGAGTCGCGGCGAATTCAAGGCTGCGCTCAATGCTTGCCGAACGGACTGACTTGAACTGCATTTTTCCGCCGTTAAAGCTTTGCGGCGACAATGGCGCGATGATTGCAGGAGTCGCGTATCATTTCTTGAAGCGCGGCGACAGGAGCCCGCTAGACACGACGGCAAGCGCACGCATCCCGCAGTTTAAAAGAGGGCTAAAAAACTTAGAGTTTTTTGGAAGAAGATAGATGAAAAATTTAAAAGACTTGACTTATGGAATCGTGGGCCTTGGAATTATGGGCGGCTCAATCGCGAAGGCAATCCGCGAGAACATCTTGAGCCAGAGCGACGCGGCGGGAAAAATCTACGTCTGCAACAGAAGCACGGCTTGCTTGTCTCAGGCTTTGGCGGACGGAGTTGCGGACAAGGCTTTTAAAAGCACGGAATACGACAAGCTTTTGCCCGAATGTGATTTTGTCTACGTCTGCCTTTATCCGCACGCGACAATCGACTTTTTGAAGGCGAACAAGCAGTTTTTTAAGAGCGGCGCGATTGTGACCGATATTTCGGGCGTGAAAGGAATTTTTGAGAAAACTTTGCCTGACATTCTGCGGCCGGACGTGGATTTTATCATCGGGCATCCGATGGCGGGCGGCGAAAAGGAAGGCTACATCAATTCCGACGCGAAATTTTTTATCAACCACAACTACATTTTGTGTCCGCTTCCCCAAAACAAGAGCGAAAATCTGGACTTGATGCGCGAGTTTGTCTCGGAAATCGGGTTCACGAGAATCACGGAGACGACGTGCGAGACTCACGATTATAAAATCGGATTTACGAGCCAGCTTTGCCACGTGATTGCCTGCTCGCTCGTTGACAGCGCGAAGGACGAGCAGATTACGGCGTTCGGCGGCGGAAGCTTTGAGGACTTGACGAGAATCGCGATGATAAACGCTCCGCTTTGGACCGAGCTTTTCATCTCGAACAAGGACAAGCTCGTTTCGCACATCGAGAATTTCGAGGCGGAAATCAACAAGTTCAAGGAAGCAATCAAAAATGAGGACAAGGAAACGCTGATTTCGCTGATGGAAGAAAGCCGCGAAAAACGGATTAAAATGGGAGCAATAAGAACTGTTGCGAAAAAATAGAGGAACATATGAAAGACAATTCAATTCTTGACAAGGCGATTCGCCGCGTGCCGGACTTTCCAAAAAAGGGAATCCTTTTCTATGACATCACGAGCATTTTCACAAATCCTGCCGCGTTCAAATTCTGCCTGGACTCTTTTGAGGAAAAATACAAGCCGCTTGCCGAAAAAGGCGAAATCACTGCGATTGCAGGCGCGGAAAGCAGGGGATTCTTGTTTGCGGCTCCTCTCGCCGACAGACTGAGCCTTCCGATGATTTTAATCCGCAAAAAAGGAAAGCTTCCGGGCGAAGTTTACAGACAGTCCTACAGCCTTGAGTACGGAACCGCCGAGATTGAAATCCACAAGGCCGACGTAAAGCCGACCGACAAAGTTCTTTTGATTGACGACCTGATTGCGACTGGCGGAACGCTGAATGCGGGGAAAAAGCTTTTTGAGATGGCGGGCGCGAGCGTGACTGCGATTGGAGGCGTGATTGGACTTCCGGACTTGAATTACCGTGAGGCTCTTTCGCCTCTGGATGTTTTCACGCTGATTGACTTTCACGGAGCATAATC
>CAZURC010000078.1:0-9794 GCA_964623405.1 uncultured Treponema sp. | reverse complement strand
CTCACTTTATAAACGCTGCCAAACAATATAAAATGCTATTGAGATTTATTCTTAGGAAAGACAATGAAGCCAAAGTTTTTTTTCATCTGCATGGCGGGAACGATGTCTCTATTTTTATCATGCAAAGCTCAAAGCGCAACCATTGCGTTTGAGGCGATGGACACTCTTGTAACAATCTCGTCCACCGGAAAGAGCGCAGACAAGGCGAACTCCCTTGCGAAAGCGGAGATTGACAGGATTGAAAGGCTTATATCAACCACGCGGCCGGAAAGCGACATTTACAGGATAAACAGCGCATCCAGCTTTCCTGTGTCTATAAGCGGCGAGACCGCAAGCCTTGTTCTTTATTCCAGGAATCTTGCGGACATGACAGACGGCGCATTGAACCCCGCGCTCTACCCTTCAACCAGGCTCTGGGGGTTTACAACAGGAGAATACAAAGTCCCTGCTGATGAGGAGATAGAAGAAGCTCTTTTAAAGACAGACTGGCGCAAAATAAGAATTGAATTTGAGGACAAGACGGATGAAACCCTGGAAGAAAAGCAGTTCCGTCATGCAAAAAGCGCGCTTATTTTTCTTGAAGAAGGAATGAAGCTTGACCTGGGAGCAATAGGCAAAGGCTACGCAGGGGACATAGCCGCAGAAACTCTCCGCAGCAACGGAATAGAGTCAGCAATTATTAACCTGGGAGGGAATGTGCAGGCCGTCGGAGCAAAGAATGAAGCAAAAGGCAGAAACACCGCCTGGAGAATCGGCATAAAAGCGCCTTTTCCAGGACAGGACAACGCCCTGGCAATGGCAGAGATTGAGGACATGGCTGTCGTGACAAGCGGCGGCTACGAGCGGTACTTTCTAGGAGATGACGGAACAGTCTATATTCACATTTTCTCATCAAGGACAGGCCGTCCTATCTCTCCTAAGGACAATTCCCTTGCAAGCGTTACGGCTGTGGCAAAGAGCGGGCTTTACGCGGACTGCCTGAGCACCGCCCTTTTTGCAATGGGCGCGGACAAAGCTGAACTGTTCTGGAAGGAGAAGCAGGACTTCGAGTATTTTGCAGTGTTCACAGACGGGAGCACTTACACAAGCGAGGGGCTTAAAGACAAGCTCACTTTGTTTTTCTAGCTCTTTCTCTATTGAAATTCGCAAGGGTCATGCCAATCAGCGAGTCTGGCGGAAAGCGGAGCCTTGTCGCGCTCTGTGAAAGACACATAGTGGCAGAAAGGCGGACAGCGCGGCACACGTTCTCTGCAAGCGCAACATTGCCGGAAACTATATACGGAGAGCCAATTACAAATATCCACATAAAGACATGGGGAAGCACACGCACTTTTCTGCCGGAAACTATCTGAAGAACAAGAGAGATCCCAAGAAAAGCCAGTAAAATATATATATTCCTTACAAGAAAAATCACCACAGTGAATATAAGTATTGCAATTGCGCAGGCGGCGGCAAGCATTTTCTGTCTACGGCCGTAGGCATGGCTTTCATCGTGGGAAAGGCTGTCGTCTACTTTCAACTCTGCATGTTCTTTTCTGTCCCCAAGCTCCTTTTTTATTCGCAGCGAGATTACCGCAGTTACGGCGGCGCTTGCGGCAGAAAACAACAGCATAGGCCCCGCAAGAGTCATAAGATTTTGTCCCATATATATAGAACAAAGAGCGAGCTGCACAACTGCGCTCACAGAAGCCCCAAGAAGAGAAAGCCCGAACACAGAATTCAGGGAAAGGCGCGCGACTAGATACATAGCGGCCCCGGAGCAGACAGACTGGCAGATACTTACGGCAAAGAACGGACTAAGAAGAGTTCCTGACATTGTGCTTATCACGGCGGATTTTAACAGACATAGGAGCACGAAAAGAGGGAACTCCAGTTCCATGGATGAGAGTATCACAGAATTGGCAAGTCCTAGCCGGAAAAAAGGAACGACAGTCGGAATCGCCTGCTCAACAAAAGAAAGCTCAAGAGCCTTTGAGCCTAGATAAGCAAGGAGAGATTTTTTTTCATTACTGAGAAAGCGCATCAAATTCTCCCGGTTTTGATAATTGTTTTCTCTTTGTCTCAACAACAATCTGGTTCGGAACACAGATTATAAGCTCCGCAGTGCCCATGTTCACGCAGTTCTTTCCCGGGCAGGGAGAATCTGCGACACGGGCACGGAAATCCTCAACCTCAACTGCAGTAACACCGAGCGGGCCTTTCACCCTATAGATATGCTTTTCCTTTGTGAGCGGATAGCTGTATTCACCGTCCGGTGAAAAAATGACAACACGGTCTTCTGATTTTGAAGTAAAAAGACGGGAAGTAAGATAGACCCCTGCAAAGAGCATGGCAGCGAGAAAAACAAAGTCCAGAGGCCTGACAATTTTTCTTATGGAATAGAATATCTCGCTAGTCTTTTCTTTTATATTCATTCTCTTGGTTCCGCAGGGACAGAAGAAGAGCTTTTCATCTGCACAAGCTGGCTCAGTATTATTGCGGCGAACATTATTGCGCAGCCGGCAATCTCGCGTCCAGAAAGTATCTTGCCGCCTATTCCGAATAAAGAAAAGAACACGGCCTCCGAAAGAACCGCGAACACGCTTTCCATGCACATTAAAAGAGAAGCGACAGTAGCCTCACAGAACTTCTGTCCGATTATCTGCAATGTATACGCAACCCCGCAGCTCATAACACCAGCATACAGGATCGGAATCGCGGCGGCCTTTATTGCGCTCCATGAAGGAGTCTCAAAGACAAACATACACACGCAGCTTATAATCCCTGACACAAAGAACTGCACACAGCTCAGCTTTACTCCGTCATAACCGGGCGCGAACTTCTCTACAAGAAGAATCTGCACTGCATAGAATACGGCGCAGATAAAAGCAAGAATATCCCCGTAAGTTATAGAGCCGAAGCCCCTGCTGTCTATGCAAAGAAAATAAAGGCCGGAAAATCCCAGCGCAACGCAAAGCCAGGTAAGAGCGGGAACCCGCTTTCTTAGGAAGAGTCCGATTATAGGAACAAGAAACATATACATTGCTGTGATAAATGCGATTTTTCCCGCGGAATGCTCAGGGTCTGTGAATGCGAACTGCTGGAAATTTGACGCAAGACAGAGCGCGACTCCCAGGAAGCTGCCAGAAACCAGTATCTTCTTGTCATCCGCACGGCGATTGGCAAGCTGCTCTTTTGTCATTGAGCGCGCAGTGATTCTGTCCTTTATAAAAATAACAGGAAGCAAGGTTATCGCGCCGATTACAGTGCGTATTCCATTAAAAGTGAATGGTTGGACAAGCTCGCTGCCTTCATTCTGAGCTATAAACGAGATTCCCCAGACAAGCGCTGTAAGCAGCAGAAGCAGCACGCCCTTAAATGAAGTTCCAGCCTTTGTCTCCGACATTTTTTCCTCTCTATATAAATATAATTACCAGCCAGAATGCATAAAGGCTGGTATCTTAACTATTAGCCTTAATTTTGAGTAGTGCATTTTTTATGTTTTCAACGTAGCTCTAAATTAAGGATATTATAAAATCCGTGGTACATTGTTACAAGACTTGAAGGAAGTCCGTTTTATTCACAAAGCCCAATAATTTCTGTATACTTTTTAACATGAGCAATTTATTACAGATTAAAAACTTATCAGTAAATATAGAGAACAAGCGTGTTCTTGACGACATAAGCCTTGAGGTGAATGCAGGAGAAACACATGTTCTAATGGGGCCGAACGGAGCTGGAAAATCAACTCTGGGCTACACAATAATGGGCAATCCGCGGTACGAGGTTTCAAGAGGAAAGATTTTACTTAACGGCGAGGACATAACAGATCTTCCTGCGGACAAGCGGGCGGCAAAAGGTCTTTTCCTAAGCTTCCAGTCTCCTCTCGAGATTCCTGGAATCTCTCTCGAAGGCTTTATCCGCAATGCGCTCCAAGCGTCTACAGGGAAGCGTGTAAAGCTGTTCCAGTTCCAGAAGGAGCTCAAGGAGAAGATGGCCTTGCTTGAGATGGACGAAAGCTATGCCGGACGCGACTTGAATGTAGGCTTCTCCGGCGGAGAACGCAAGAAGAGCGAGATTCTTCAGCTTCTTATGCTCAAGCCAAAGCTTGCGATACTTGACGAGACTGACTCAGGGCTTGATGTTGACGCAGTCAGGACAGTCTCCAGGGGAATTGAAGAATACCAGAGAGCCCAGGAAGGAGCGCTCATAATCATCACCCACTCAACAAAGATTCTAGAAAGCCTCAATGTTGACCATACACACGTCATTGTAAAGGGCAGGCTTGTAAAGAACGGCGGCGCAGAGCTTGTTGAGGAAATAAACCGCGACGGATTTGAGAAATTTGAGAAAGATCTGTCCATAACAAACAAATAAGGTGCAGACATGGAAGAGCTTAAGAAAGAGATAAAGACTATTGACAGCTCGCCTTATGACTTTAGGTATGAGGAGAAAGGCTTTTACCGCAACAAGAATGGACTTACAAAGGAAATCGTGGAGAAGCTGTCGGAGGACAAGAACGATCCTGAGTGGATGCGGGATTTCCGTCTAAAGTCGCTTGAGATATACAACGAGCTAAAAGCGCCTGAATGGGGACCGGATATTTCTGGCCTGAACATGGACGAGATTGCAACTTATGTCCGGCCAAATACAACAATGCAGACAAGGTGGGAAGATGTTCCTGAGGACATAAAGAACACATTTGAGAAGCTTGGAATCCCGGAGGCTGAGCGGACATCTCTTGCAGGAGTAGGCGCGCAGTACGACTCGGAGCTTGTCTACCACAACCTCCAGTCAGAAGTCGCGGCGCTCGGTGTCGTCTACACGGACTTTGAGAGCGCGTTGCGCGGACCCTATGCAAACATGGTAAAGGAGCATTTTATGCGCCTTGTAAAGCCGTCAGACCATAAATTTGCAGCACTTCATGGAGCCGTATGGTCCGGAGGAAGCTTTGTCTATGTTCCTGCTGGTGTAAAGGTTGAAGTTCCTCTCCAGTCATATTTCAGGCTGAATGCAAAAGGCGCGGGCCAGTTCGAGCACACACTGATTATTGTTGAAGAGGGGGCAGACGTGCATTTTATAGAAGGCTGCTCCGCTCCAAAATACAACGTAGCGAATCTTCATGCAGGGTGCGTAGAGCTTTTTGTCGGAAAAAACGCGCACTTGCGCTATTCAACAGTAGAGAACTGGTCAAAGAATATGTACAACCTGAACACAAAGCGCGCGCGAGTTGAGGAAGGCGGAGTAATTGAATGGATTTCAGGCTCCTTTGGCTCACATATATCATACTTGTACCCGGAAAGTGATCTTGTAGGAGCCGGCGCCCATGCAGAGTTCACCGGCGTAACATTCGCCGGCGAAGGCCAGCAGCTCGACACTGGAGCAAAGATGGTTCACATTGCGCCGGACACAACCTCGCTGATAACATCAAAGTCTCTTTCAAAGGACGGAGGCTCCTCAATTTACAGGAGCGCAGTATATATCGGACCGGAGGCAAAAGGCGCAAAGGCAAGCGTAAGCTGCGATGGCCTTATGCTTGACGACAAGAGCCGGTCAGACACAATTCCAGCAATGGAGCTGCACACAGACGACTGCAATGTCGGGCATGAGGCAAAAATAGGACGCATCTCAGGCGATGCTGTGTTCTACCTTATGAGCAGGGGCATAAGCGAGGAAGAGGCAAGAGCCATGATAGTCTCGGGCTTTGCAAATCCTGTCTCAAAGGAGCTGCCCCTTGAGTATGCGGTTGAAATGAACAACCTTATCCGTCTTGAAATGAAAGGCGTATAATTTAGGAACAGAAACATAATGGCAAGAAAAATATCTTATCAGAATATAAACAAGACACCTTATCTTACATGGAACTGGCTCAAGATGAACAGAGGCGTTCTAGAGACAGAAATCGATGACAAAATCGTTCCATGCGCATCCATAAGAGGCACAAATGACGGGCTGGAAGTCTACAAGGACGACGGGAGCGGATGCTCGCAGATAGCCGCGCTTGAAAAATCCCTGCCCTTCATGGCTCAAAGCTCCAGCACAGACACAACAGATATAGTCAGCTCCCTCCGGTCAATAAGATTCGCTCTTGTGGCAAAAAAAGAGTGCCTAGAGCCCGTAGTGATAGACTTCAATCTAAAGGATGGCCAGAGCTATTCCGGAGTGCAGACAATAATAGGAGAGGAAAATTCATCTCTTGCAGTCATAATGAACTACACTTCACTGCCTTTTGACAGAGGATTCTGCGCGATACAGACGAAGGTCTGGGCAAAGCCGTTCTCTAGAATACATATCATAAAGGTCCAGCTTCTAGGCCAGAAATACATACACCTGGATGACTTGCAGACCTATGCGGATGAAGGAGCAGAAATAAAGGTTACGCAGATAGAGCTGGGGGCTGAAAAGACCTTTGCGAATGTGACGGCACAGCTCGCCGGATTCAAGTCCTCGTTCACCAGCAGCACAGCATACATTGCAAAGAATGAGCAGGAGCTGGACATGAACTACTGCGTTGTCCACACAGGCGCGCAGACAAATTCAAAGATGACTGTAAAAGGCTCTGTCGCAGGAAACGCAAAAAAACTGTACCGCGGAACAATAGACTTTAAGCGCGGATGCAAAGGCTCAAAGGGCAACGAGCAGGAGGAGGCCCTTCTTGTATCTCCTTCAGCTGTGAACCGCTCAATCCCGATGATTCTGTGCGGAGAAGAGGAAGTCGAAGGCGCGCACGGAGGCACACTGGGACATCTTGGGGAAGATGAGCTGTTCTATTTTCAGTCCAGAGGAATTGACCAGGAGACAGCGAAAGCCATCATGGTCCAAGCAAGGATAATGGAGACTTTGCAGGAGATTCCTGACAAAGAGACAGCGGACAAGATAAAAAGCTTTCTGGGAGAAAGCGAGCAGTAACATACCGCCATTCTAAAGCGACCAGCCGTCTGCCTGTCTGGCCGACAGGCAGACGGCTGGCAGAAAGCGAAGAATCTATGTTACTCAAAAGACATAGATGTTTCGGCTACGCCTCAACATGACAGAAGCAGACTTCGCTCCAGCATGACGGAAGCAGGCTTCGCATCTTAGGACTGAATCTCTTTTATTTCAAAAGATACTCGACAGTTGTGACAACACGCACGCTCTTCTTGTCCTCAAGTCCGGGAGCCGCATCATCTATAGAAAAAAGCCCCTGTGTCGCTTTCTTTATCTTACCCACATTGCTGTTGGAGTCGCGCGCAAACTGCTCGGCTGCAAGACGCGCGTTCTTTGTAGCCTCAGCAATCATTTCTGGCTTGATTTCGTTGAGCTTCGTGAATTCATAGGACACATTGCCGTCATAGTCGCGGCTTACTGCGATTCCGCTTGAGACAAGGTTCAAGGAGTCAGCATAGGCGGACTTTACAGCGGAAACTTTAGAAGAGCGCACAAGAACAGACTGTGTTCCAATAAACGTGTAGCGTATTCTTGTCTGGTCCATATAGGAGTTCAGGGAGTTGTCAGTTATGGATGCGGGCTGGACTGTAAAGTCATTCTCATCCAGTCCGTGCTCCTTTAGGTAGCCTCTGACAATATCTGTCTTCGAGACAATCGATTCCTGCAGAGAGGAAAGGCTGTTGCTCCCAAGAGAAAATTTTAAGTTCCATATAGCAAGATCAGCATCAACCTCTTTCTCCGCAAGTCCGCGCACAGAGACGCTGCGCTCAGGCGTAATAATATTAGCAAGACCGAGCGCGATTATAACAGCCGCCGCAAGCGTGAAAATTCCGGCAACCACAACATTCCGCAGTTTTTCCATAAGAAGAGCCTCCCATTTGATATATTCTCAGTCTCATTCTACACTTTTGCAAGTCCATCAACAAGATTCGCAGATTAGTTTTAACTAAACTTACGCAACCCTATTTACCCACTTCCTTGCTGTGTATTTACCAAAAGCGACATTTTCCGCTATACTTCTATTCAATATGAACAAATATAGAAAGGACTTTCCATTATTCAAATCAATAGATGAAAACACATCAGCATTGAACAGCTCTCTTGTGTACCTGGACTCTGCGGCCACAGCACAGCGGCCGTTCTGCGTGATAGACGCGATAAGAGAATTCTACGAGCAGAGCAATGCTAATCCTCTAAGGGGACTTTATCCTCTGAGCGAGCGCGCCACAAGGATTTATGAGGACTCACGCGCAGCGGTCGCAGGATTCATAAACGCAAAGGAAGCACGGGAGGTAATATTCACCCGCAACTCCTCAGAGAGCCTGAACCTTGTCGCATATACCTATGGCATGGAGAATGTGAGAGAGGGAGACGAAATCGTAATCTCAATCATGGAGCACCATTCAAATATACTTCCCTGGCAGCTTGTATGCGAGAAGAAAAAGGCGTCTCTAAAATACATGTATGTTGACAAGGAGACAGGAGAAATTCCAGAAAGCGAGTTTGCGAAAATCACGCCACGGACAAAGATTGTCGCCATCACGCAGGTCTCGAATGTCTTGGGAACAACAAATCCTATAAAGAAAATCGCCAGGATCGCGCATGAGAACGGAGCCGTCATTGTAGTTGACGGAGCACAGAGCGCACCTCATATAAAGGTTGATGTCCAGGACATGGACACCGACTTTTTTGCAATGAGCGCGCACAAGCTCTGCGGCCCTATGGGAATAGGCGCCCTTTACGGCAAGATAAGCCTTCTTGAGAAAATGCCTCCCTTTATGCGCGGAGGAGAGATGATTGAATATGTCACACAGACCGGAGCCACCTGGGCGGAAGTTCCCCACAAATTCGAGGCAGGAACAGTAAGCGCAGGCGATGCGGCGGGATTCGCGGCGGCCGTAAAATATGTGCAGTCAATCGGCCTTGACAAGATAGCAGAACACGACACAAGCCTTGCCTCTCGCCTTGCAGACGGTCTAAAGAGAATCCCGCATGTGAATATAGTAGGAAACAAGGACGGCTCAAAAAGGTGCGGCATTGTAACGTTCACAGTTGACGGAGTGCATCCGCATGACGCGGCGACACTTCTCGCCGCGGAAAAAATCGCGATAAGGGCAGGCCACCACTGCGCCCAGCCTCTTGGAGAATACCTGGGAGTTCCGGCCACAGCAAGAGCCTCCATATACCTTTACAACACAGAAGAGGAAATCGACAAGCTTATCAGCAATGTCGCAAAGCTCCGTGAGTGGTCCGGATACAAGGACTAAATAGAGAAGGAAAACATAGCGCTTCAATAACTTTGCTTTTTGAGTAAAATTTAGTATCTTTGAATGTATAAGATAAACCCTTTAGTTTTTACATGCAGAGAAACAGAAAATGGAAACAAAAGATCTTTACAGGGAAATACTGAATGACCACAATGTCAATCCAGAGCACAAGGCGGCCATGGATGGAGCGACCTTGGAGCTGCACGGCGTGAACCCAAGCTGCGGCGATAACATAATACTCTACTTAAAGACAGAGAATGGAATAATAACTGACGGCTCATACACAGGCTCCGGCTGCGCCATAAGCCAGGCAAGCGTGGATATGATGCTGGACCTTGTAATAGGAAAAAGCACCGAGGAAGCCCAGAAGCTATACGGCATTTTCACAGGAATGATACACGGAACTTCAACACCGGAGGAGATAGAGCAGCTTGACGAGGCGGCGGCGCTCGCGGATATATCCCACATGCCAAGCCGTGTGAAATGCGCGGAGCTAGGCTGGCGCACAATGCATGAGATGCTCTCCACCCCTCCTAAAACCCGGGAGCTAAAGAAATCAGCCTCCGCTCCCCACGAAAGCTGCGGACTGTGATATAGCAGCGAATGAAATTATTTCACAAC
>CAZURC010000077.1:0-9934 GCA_964623405.1 uncultured Treponema sp. | reverse complement strand
TTTCATTGGCCGTCCAAACGCATTTTCTGGTTATGAAATTATTTCATTGCTTGTCCAAACGCATTTTCTAGTTATGAAATTATTTCATTGTCTGCCCAGCGTATTTTCTGGTCGTGAAATTGAAGTTTACTTTAAAAATCAGTTTTTATAGGTTCTGTATTGAAAAAACCGTTTAGAAGAACTAAAATATGTTTTCAGTATGAGTCAGCATTCAAAGAAGAATATAGAAATTCTCTGCAAAAGCAATGCAGCCCATATTATTTTTATCCGCAATTCTTAGACTGATTTCATTTATCTTGAAATCAGTTTTTTTATGCGCTTTTTATCTCACCATCCGTGGCGGCAAATTGGAGTATAAGTATGAAACGTGATGACATTAAGAAGGTTCTGATTATTGGTTCCGGTCCGATTGTTATTGGACAGGCTTGCGAATTTGATTATTCGGGAACACAGGCTTGCAAGGCATTGCGTGAGCTTGGCTATAAAATTGTTCTTGTTAATTCAAATCCCGCGACAATTATGACAGATCCTGTAATGGCGGATGCGACATATATAGAGCCTCTTAATGTTGAGCGGATAAGCCAGATTATAGAAAAAGAGCGTCCTGATGCTTTGCTTCCAAACCTCGGAGGCCAGACTGGTCTTAACATGGCCATGGAGCTGAGCAAGGCCGGTGTCCTGGATAAATATGGCGTGAAAGTTATCGGTGTGAATCTGGATGCAATCCAGCGCGGAGAGGATCGTGAGATTTTCAAGGAGACAATGAAGAATCTTGGAATTGATACTCCTCGCTCAGATATATGCCACACAGTCGAAGGCGCGGAGAAAATCGCAGAGGAAATAGGCTTCCCGCTTGTTGTTCGTCCTGCCTACACAATGGGCGGAGCCGGAGGCGGATTCTGCTACAATGTCGAGGAGCTGCGCTCTGTTGTTGCAAACGGGCTTGATCTTTCTCTTACGCATCAGTGCCTGATTGAGGAGTCTATCCTGGGCTGGGAAGAGCTTGAGGTTGAGGTTGTCCGTGATTCTAAGAATCAGATGGTTGCAATCTGTACTATAGAAAATATTGATGCAGTCGGTGTCCATACTGGCGATTCTTTCTGCGCCGCTCCGTTCATGACAATTGACAAGGAGCTTGAGAAGCGGCTTCAGAAAATGGCGTTCAAGATTGTGGAGAACATAGGCGTAATTGGCGGAACAAACGTCCAGTTTGCGCATAATCCTAAGAACGGCCGCGTAGTTATTATAGAGATAAATCCTAGAACTTCGCGTTCTTCTGCGCTTGCTTCTAAGGCTACAGGATTCCCGATTGCGCTGATTTCCGCAAAGCTTGCAACGGGAGTTACTCTTGATGAGATTCCTTATTGGCGTGACGGAACTCTCGAAAAGTACACGCTTGGCGGCGCGCCGGACGGAGACTATGTTGTCCTAAAGTTTGCGCGCTGGGCTTTTGAGAAATTCCGTGGCGCAAAAGACGAGCTGGGAACTTCCATGAAAGCGGTCGGCGAAGTCATGGCGATTGGAAAGAATTTCAAGGAAACTTTCCAGAAGGCAATCCGCGGTCTTGAGAACGGACGGGCAGGACTTGGCTTTGCAAAGGATTTTAATAAGAAGACTGCCGATGAGCTTTGCGAGATGCTAAAAACAGCTTCCAGTGAAAGATATTTCCAGCTTTACGAGGCTATAAGAAAAGGTGTTCCGCTGGAAAAGCTTTCTAAAATCACATATATAAAAGAATATTTCCTAAAAGAAATGAAGGAAATGGTTGATCTTGAAGAGGAGATGCTCAAAAATCCAGGACGTGTGCCTGAGGACAAGCTTTTGATTCAGGCAAAGAAAGATGGATTTTCGGACAAGTATCTTTCTAAGATTCTCAAAGTTTCTGAAAAGGATATACGCAAGCGGCGCAATGAGCTTGGAATAAAAGAAGCTTGGCTCCGTGTTCCGGTTAGCGGGGTAAAAGACGCGTGCTATTATTATTCAACCTACAACGCAGAGGACAAGTCAGTTGCGACAGATAATAAGAAAAAGGTGATGATACTCGGCGGCGGACCGAACAGGATCGGACAGGGAATTGAATTTGACTACTGCTGCTGTCATGCCGCAATGCAGCTTAAGGAGCTTGGCTACGAGACAATAATTGTGAACTGCAACCCTGAGACAGTTTCCACAGACTATGACACCTCTGACAAGCTTTACTTTGAGCCGGTTACAACAGAAGACGTGCTTCAGATTTATGAGAAAGAAAAGCCGCTAGGTGTAATTGTTCAGTTTGGCGGACAGACACCGTTAAATATCGCGCGTGAGCTTCAGGAGAACGGCGTTAATATTCTAGGAACATCAATTGACTCAATCGATATTGCGGAGGACCGTGACCTGTTCCGCCAGATGATGGATAAGCTCGAAATCCCGATGCCAGAAAGCGGAATGGCCATTGATTTTGATGAGGCAAAGGCTATTGCGGACAAGATTGGCTATCCAATTATGATACGTCCGTCATTTGTTCTTGGCGGCCGCGGAATGGAAGTCATCTATGATGAGAAGACTCTGCGGGAATATGTAGATAAGGCTGTCGGCGTAACACCAGATCGTCCGCTTTTGATAGACCGTTTCTTGAAGAATGCGCTTGAATGCGAGGCGGACGCTCTTGCAGACTCTGAGCATGTGTATATTCCTGCTGTGATGGAACACATAGAGCTTGCGGGAATTCACTCTGGAGACTCTGCATGTGTAATTCCTCCGGTTTCAATTCCGTTGGCAAATCTTGAGACAATAAAGGACTATACAAAGAAAATTGCAGAAGCGTTGCATGTCTGCGGTCTTATGAATATGCAGTATGCGATAGAAGACGGAAAGGTTTATGTAATTGAGGCGAATCCGCGTGCCAGCCGCACAGTTCCTCTTGTGTCAAAAGTCTGCGACACACAGATGGCGCGGCTTGCAACGAGAATGATGCTCGGCGAGTCGCTTAAATCGCTTGGATTAAAAGACAAGGTTATTCCGTACTTTGGCGCAAAAGAAGCGGTCTTGCCGTGGGCAAGATTCCCTGGAGTAGATCCTATTCTTGGACCGGAAATGCGCTCAACCGGAGAAGTGCTCGGGCTTTCGGACAATTTCCCGCTTGCATACTACAAGGCTCAGGAGGCGGCAGGCAGCGAGCTTCCTCATGCTCCGGCTCCGTGGGAGAACAAAAAGGTTCTTATCTCTCTTAGCGACAAGGAAACTCTCAAGAACCAGGTTCTCTATATAGGAAAAGCGCTTTCGCAGATGGGCTTCACATTGGTGTGCACGCAGGGAACAGGAGACTTTTATAACGAGCACGGAATAAAATGTGAGGAAGTAAACAAGATTGGAGCCGGCCGTCCAGATGTTGTTGACCTTATCATGAACAAGGAAGTCTGTCTTGTTATCAACACGCCTAAAGCAAAGCGCAACTACGCAGAGGACCGCAAGACAATCCGTATCGCCTGCTTAAAGTACAAAGTTCCTTATATTACAACACTTGCAGGAGCTTATGCCGCTGTTCAGGGAATAGAAGCTGTAAAGAACGGAAAAGGCGGAGAGGGCGGTGTAAAGTCATTGCAGGAATATCACGCAATGATAAAGCAATAGAAAGACTAGGCAATGAAAGATTTTACAGTCGGGCGCGCTTATCCGCAGCTGATTACCTATGCGATTCCTTTGATTTTAGGGAACTTTTTCCAGCTGACCTACAATGCGGTGGATTCAATCATATTGGGCCGTTACGCAGGAAAGGAATGTCTTGCGGCGGTGGGAGTCGCGAACCCCGTCATGAACATCATGATTTTTCTGATTGTTGGAATCTGTCTGGGAGCGGGAATCATAATGTCGGAGTTCTATGGAGCGCACGATGAGAAAAAGCTCAAGGCCGAGATAAGCACGACAATCGCGATTGGATTTTGCTTTACACTTGCTGTAAGCGTTGTCTGCCTTGTTTTTGTAAAGCAGCTTTTGCGTGCAATCCGCTGCCCGGAGGATTTAATTGAGCACACCGCTAGCTATCTTCGCGTGGTTTTCGCTGGCCTGGTGTTTACTTTCTTCTATAATGTGTTCTCTTCTGCGCTTCGTTCAGCAGGAGATTCTATGTCTCCTATTATCTGTGTTGCCGTCAGCGCAGTCTTAAATGGAATTCTAGACTATATTCTCGTTGCGGTTTTTCATTTTGAGATGCGCGGAGCCGCTTATGCGACAGTTGCCTCGCAGCTAATTAGCTGCATATTGATAATGACTTATGTTTATAGGAAAGTTCCGATGCTTGCCGTAAAGCCAAAGGAATTCAAAGTTGACAAAAGCTTAATCGGCAGAACCGTGAACTACTCCTGGGCGACAGCTTTGCAGCAATGCGTCTTGTACGTTGGAAAGCTCTTAGTTCAGTGCGCGGTGAATCCTCTCGGGGTTGACGCAATTGCGACATTCAATGCGGGAACAAAAATAGACGACTTTTGCTACCAGCCTACTCAGAGCATTGGACATACAATCACAACATTTATGGCGCAGAACAGGGGAGCAAAGAAGACAAAGAGAATGACTGAGGGGTTTGTAAAAGGATTCTCTCTTGAATGGATTTACATTGCGTTCACAATTCTGCTTGTGATGATTTTCAGAAGACAGCTTGTAACGCTTTTTGCGGGAAAGAACGAGCCGAATGTAATTGCGCTTGGCACACATTATCTTTTTTTAATGGCGTGCTTTTACATTTTCCCAGCCACGACAAACGGAATCCAGGCGTTTTTCCGCGGAACAGGAGATGTGAAAATCACTGTGATTTCTACAACATCGCAAATTATTTTCAGAGTGGCTTTCAGCTTTTTGCTTTGTCCATTGCTTGGCGTTGATGGCGCGGCCTGGGCATGTCTTGCCGGCTGGATTGGAATGCTGGCGGTGGAGCTTCCGATATTCTTCTTTGCATGGAAAAGAATAAAGCGGGAAGCTGTTTGACCGCTAGGAACTTTCACCAGTGCCAGTTAGTAAACACAATACTGTCCGTTTGCAAAAATTCTACTGGCCATTCGCAAATGTTCCACTGGCCAGTGGTGAAACTTCCACTGACCGTTTGCAAAAGTTCCACTAGTACTGGAGGAGATTACAGCATCCACTATCTATAATACGCTGCAAGTTTTTCAAGCGCAAAGTCAATAGGACACTCAATGTCAAAAATGCTCACGGCTTTGCGTTCAAGCTGACGGATAATCTGCTGTCCAAATTTCGCGGCGACAATTCCCGTGCAGTCGGAAAGAAGAGCGACATTCGGGCTTTCAATTCCGCTTCCGCCGCAGCCACCGCCGGAGCCGCATCCGTTTCTGTTGCAGTTCTGAGCGGAAGATTTTTCGCGGGTTTCTGCTTCAGATGACGCGGCTTTCCGCTCCTCATCAAAAATGAACTTACCGTCTTCAAGCTTGTAAATTAAAAACCTTTTTGCGTGTCCGAAGTGAGTGTCAACATTTATTCCGTCAGAACTAACAACCGCGATTTTTAATGGCAATCTGCTTATATCTTTTTTCATCCGCGTTAATCTGCGTTGAATGTTTAGTTGTTTACGCTTCAAAAAGCTCTGTGCTTAGATAGCGCAAGCCTGTGTCAACCAGAATCACGGCGATGTTCTTGCCTTTATTTTCAGGCCGTCTTGCAACTTCATTCGCCGCATACAAAGCCGCTCCGCTTGAAGTTCCGACAAGAAGCCCGTCTGATTTTGCGACAGTGCGTGCGCCCCAGTAAGCGTTTTCGGGCAATGCGGTGAAAACCTCGTCAACAACGCTACGGTCAAGGTTTTTTGGAACTCTGTCTTCTGGAACGTCGGTGAAATTATGCACGCCGATTATTGTCTGGTCTGTTACAGTCGGCTGGCCAGCGATAATTTTTATGTTTGGATTCTTTGACTTTATGTATTTTCCCACTCCGCTGATTGTGCCGCCAGTTCCGACAGCCGCGACAAGAATATCGATTTTGCCGTCTGTGTCTTCCCAAAGCTCTTTTCCAGTTGTTTCAAAATGAGCCGCCGCATTCGAAGGATTCACCGCCTGGTCTATGAAGAACAGATTTTTCTCGTTGCGCAGATGATTTTTAAGAGCTGTAGTTGCGGCGAAAAAGTCGTTGTTTGTTTCTTCAAGAACTTTCTTTACTTCGGGAATGTCGCCGATGTTTTTAAGCTCCGCGCCGAAAGCTTTTATGGCCTTCTTGCGCTCAATGCTCACCCAGTCCTGGATGTAGAACCGCGCCTTGTATCCACGCGCCGCGCAGAAAGCCGCAGCCGCGATTCCTGTGTTGCCGCTCGTGACTTCAACAACGGTAGTGTCCTTGTTAATCAGACCCTTTTTCTCGCCGTCCTCAAGAATTTTCAAGACGATTCTGTCTTTTGTGCTCCCGATTGGGTTGAAATACTCAACCTTTCCGAGAATATGCACGTTCTGATTCTTAAGCCCATTAGAGTTTTCAAATCCTGTAAGCTCAAGAACCGGAGTTTTTCCTACAAGCTCCGTGATGTGATGATAAATTTTTGCCATATAAATACCTCCATTTTCTTGTGTCACCCCGAACTTGTTTCGGGGTTTATACAACAAATTTCTAATGCAGATGCTGTCCGCAGGCGCGTAAGCAACAAGTTCAGCATGACCAGCATTTTATATTAGATAATGAACTCCGGAAGTTTGATTGTTCCGGCGAAATGCAGTATTTCGAGAATCTCGTTCCTGTATTTCACAAATATGTCCTGGCTGCGGACGCGTGGGTAGCCAAGCTCAATTTTGATGACTTTTTCGACTTTCGCAGGGCGCGGAGACATTACAACGACGTAGTTTGATAGATAGACGGCCTCGTCAACATCGTGTGTCACCATAACCATTGTCATCTTATGTTCCTGCCACAGACGGATGATTTCATCCTGCATATTCATTCGTGTGAATGCGTCGAGAGCTCCGAGCGGCTCGTCCAAAAGCAGGATTTTCGGCTTGCCGACAAGGGCGCGCGCAAGACTTGCCCTCTGGTTCATTCCGCCTGAAATCTGGTGCGGATAGCGGTTTTCAAAGCCTTCAAGACCCACCATTTTTATGAACTCGTCAACATCTGCCCTGTGCTGCTTGTAGATTTTTCTTACCTTTAACCCGAAGGAGATATTGTCTTTGACAGTGAGCCAGGGAAACAAGTTCGCCTGCTGGAACGCAAAACCCCTGTCGCTTCCCGGAGCAGTAACCAGGGCATTGTCAACAAGAATCTCGCCAGATGTTGGGGTTTCAAGACCTGCGATGCAGCGGAGCAAAGTCGTCTTTCCGCAGCCTGAAGGCCCGATTAGAGAAACAAAGCTTCCTGCCGGAATTTCAAGATTCACTCCGTTCAGCGCGACAGTCTCGGCTCCGTCCTCGTTGTCAAATATTTTTGTGACATTTTGAATGTTAATTTTTCCGTTCATAAACTTTTCTCGCTTTCTGTTAAATGTCACCCCGAACTTGTTTCGGAGTCTATTTAACATATTTTGTGTAGATGCTGAAACTAAGCACGGCCGAAAACGAAAGTCCGCGAGTTCAGCATGACTGTAGCTACCATCTAATTAAGCCTTTCTGCCAGCCCAGGACACGTTTTCTCACTTGGAAAAGAAGCGTGATAATCACCGTGCAGAAAAGCGCAATCATAATCAGACCCGCATAGACTCCAGAATAGACCATCATCGACTTCTGCCAGCTTATATACCATCCAATGCCCGCCTTTGCCCCGAACATTTCGGCTGTCATAAGCGCGATAAATGAAGAGCAGACTCCGTTGAAAAGCCCTTGAAAAATATTGGGAAGACTTGCAGGAATTCCAATTTTCAAGACTTGCAAGACATCGTTTGCGCCTAAAGTTCTTCCGACTTCAAAATATGACTTTGTGATGTTCTGAATTCCTGAGCTGGTCATCAGCTGGACGGGAAACCACACGGCAAGCGCGATGATAAAAACACTGGCGCCAAAGGTTGTTGGAAACACAGTAAGCACGAGCGGAATCCAGGCTGTCGCAGGAATCGGACCTATGAGCTTGATGTAAGGATTCACCCAGTAATAAAACCGCCTGCTGAATCCCAGAAAAACACCGGTGACAAATCCTGCAAGAGTACCGTACAGAACGCCTAGAACTAGAAGCCTGAATGAAAAGAAAATGCATTTAAGAATCAGCGCGGAGTCAGTTATGAATATCGAGATGATATTGTCAAAGCTTGGAAAGAAAATTACCGGCAGAAGAGCGAGTTTTGCAATCACAATATCCAGAACAGTTGCTACACCGACTGCGCTAAGAACAAACGGACCTGAGTTTTCAAGATATTTTGCGACAGGCTTTGCAAAAAACGAAAGGGCAAAAGCCGCCGCAAAAATAGCTAGGAAAATTGCGAGAAGATATGTGTAGTACGGTTTTTGCGCCGCCGGATGAAGTGGGCTGTCTGGAGTCAGGGCATGAATCAAGAGAGCTAATGCAAATCCAATCAGCGGAAAAATCTTGTTTAGCAAAGACGTGTTTTTTTTCATATTGACTTCCTAAAATCTTAAAAGAGCAAAAACTGTTATGTTGAGATTCTTCGCTACGCTCAGAATGACTGACTGCGTTCAGAATGACGTTCTCGCCGTTTTATAGCTCCGTCCAGGTGTTTGTGTCTGGATGATAAACATAGCCGTCTGGAACTCCTGGCAGCTCCTGAAATCCCTTGTTGATGAATTCTTCAATGTCCGTTGTTGGCTTTAAGAATCCGATTTTTTGAAGTTCTCTAGCTCCAGCCTCAAAGGTTTTTCTTCCTAGCGAGCGCGATGGAACATAGTTGATTTCCTCAAGCAAGGCGGCGTTGAAATCCAAGTCGCCTGAAACAAGGTCGTTGTTAATCTGAAGCTCTGCGGCTTCAAGCGGTTCTGCCTCAACGAATGCAGAAGCTTTCTGCAAAGCGCGTGTGACCGCCGCCGCTCCCTCTGGGTTTTCATTTATCAGTTTCTGTGTTACAAACTCCATGCAGCAATACTGATTCTTGAATTTCTCGTCAGTGCTTGTATCAAGGATTTTTCTAAAGCCGTAAGCCTGCTCCGCTTTTGTTGCGACAGGGTCATGTGCTCCAATCGCGTCAACTGCGCCCTTGTCCAGAGCAATCGCAAGCTCCGATGACGGATAGAATACGAACTCAACTTCATTGTTCGCCGCCGTGACTCCGACTCCAGCATCTGCAAGCTTTCTTTTTAAATTCGTGACTGAGCTGTCTGCAAGTCCAGGAACTCCGACTGTCTTTCCGCGCAAGTCCGCTACCGTGTGAATGTCGCTGTCGGCTTTCACATAGTATTTTGTACAGCCGATGTGGATTCCTGATGTGTAGACAAGCTGCAATCCGTTTTCCATCGCCTGAAGCTGAGTTGCATAAAGACCATAGCCCGCATCAACTTTGCCGGAGGCAATCATTTCGCCTAAAGTCGCGCCGCCCTCGACAACTTCAACGTATTCCGCTTTCTGCCCGATTTTAGAAAGCTCATCATCAAAAAGACCAAGCTTCCAAGCTACGTGGACAGGCGCCGCGCAAAGACTTCCGCGCTGAAAATTGATGCGCACGAGTTTTTGCGCGCTGTTTTTTCCTTTGCAGCCAGAAAAGCCGAAAACGACGGCAGCAGCTGCCAACAGCAAGATTTCAATTTTTTTCATAATTCTCCTCCAATTAGTTGAATCTCTGCACCGCGACGGAATAAATGTCCTCAATCAGGCGGATTCCGCCGGTGTAACCTGCGTAAAAGTCATCGAGAACAACTTTGTCCTGGACCGGCCACGAAACGTTCAGGTAGTTGCCTTTAAGCTCGTCGCTCACTTCCTTTTCGTAGTAGCTTCCCAAAATCAGCGGGTAGCCGTGGTAGTCGTGCTTTCTGATGTTGTCGTGGATTTTGTACGTGTCGCTTTCAAACTGGACTTCCGCCTTGATTCCAAA
>CAZURC010000076.1:0-9950 GCA_964623405.1 uncultured Treponema sp. | reverse complement strand
AGCGTATTTCTTTCTATACATTCATATTCTTTTTTTATAAAATATCCACTATGAAAGCCTTTGAAAAATATGGAGTTGCGATTCCGCAAATTCTGCTGCCGAAAAACATTGATATGCCGTCCTGGGCGGTTATAGCCTGCGACCAGTACACACAGGACCGCGCCTACTGGCAGAAAGCGGAGAAAGCCGCAGAAGGGAAGCCTTCCTCTCTCAACCTGATTTTCCCTGAAGTGTATCTGAACGACACGGACAAAGACGAAAGAATCAAAAAAATACAGAAAACCATGCGCTCATATCTTGAGACAGGAGTTTTTGAGGAGCCGGAGAAGGAATGTATCTACATTGAACGGAAGACTGCCTACGGCCGGACACGAAAGGGCCTTGTCCTTTGCGTTGACCTTGATAAGTACGAATGGAAGCCAGGCTCAAAGGCTCTTATCCGCGCGACAGAGGCGACTGTCCCTGAGAGGATTCCTCCAAGAATGAAAATCCGAAACGGAGCCGCCCTGGAGCTTCCCCACATCATGCTTCTTGCGAACGACCCTAAAGACCTGCTCGTAGGAGGAGCGGGAGAACTTGCGAAGGAAAACGCGCCTGTCTATGACGGAGAGCTGATGCAGGGCTCCGGACATATCACAGGCTGGGCTATAAAAGGCAGCGAGGCGGAAAAGACGCTTGAAGACGCGCTTTCTTCTCTTGCCGCCGCCGGAACAGACAAGAACGGAGACACTTTCCTGTTCGCAGTCGGAGACGGAAACCACTCGCTTGCGACAGCAAAGGCTGTATGGGAAGAGAACAAGGCCGCACTCCCTGCTGACTCTCCTGTGCGGTATGCGCTTGTAGAAGTCGTGAACATCTACGATGAGGGGCTTACATTTGAGCCAATCCACAGGGTTCTGTTTAACATGAACAGCGCAAAGATTTTAGATGCTGTGGCAAAGGAACTCGGCGGAACTATAGCCGACATGAAAGATGCGGCTGCTCTTGAGAAGGCTGTAAGCGGCAAGACCGAAGATGGCGCGCGGTATGGATTTATTTTTGCAGATAAGGACAACGGCGGAAAGACACTATTCAAGATGCTCCAGACTTCTGTAAAAGACCTTGCGATTGCGGCAATTCAGCCTGTCCTTGACGAATTCATGAAAAAGAGCGGAGCGGATAAGACACAAATCGACTATATCCACGGCTCAGAAGAAGTGATTGAGCTTGGAAGCAAAGAAGGGAACACAGGAATTCTTCTTCCGCCAGTCGCAAAAGACAGTTTCTTTGCAACAATAAACGGACGCGGTCCGCTCCCGCGAAAATCATTCAGCATGGGCGAAGCCAGCGAGAAAAGGTTTTATGTTGAGGCACGGAGACTTTTCTAGCATGTCTCGCGGACAATAGATAGAATATTGTCTCCGAATCTCTCAGCCTTGCTCTCCCCTATTCCGTAGCAGTTTCTAAGCGCTGTGATTGTCTGCGGCTTCTTTGAGGCGATGTCGCTCAAGGTCCTGTCTCCAAAAATAATATATGGAGGCACATTCATCTCTTCCGCAGTTCTTTTTCTCCATTTCCTCAATGCTGAGAAAATATCCGCTGACTGTGAGTCAGAAGGCGGCGCATAGAGAGATGCCTTTTTCCTTTGTTTTCTTGAAGCTGGCTTTGGAAACATAATTCCGCCGGAAGACAGTGGAGCCGCTCTCTGGCTTGGAACGAAAGCGCCTGGAGAGCGCATATCGGTGGAGAGCGGGGGCTGATCCTTGCAAATGTCAAACGGCAGGAGAATCTTGTCACGGCTTCTTAGAGCCGCAAGACCTTCAGCTGTTATATTAAGGATTCCGTATTCTCCTGTCTTTACAAGGTATTTTCTCTCGATAAGCAGGGAAACCAGCTCAAGCCATTGCCTCTTTTCCATCTCGCCGCCGATTCCCCAGGTAGAAATCATATTGTGACCGTTCTCTGCAATACGGCTGCTTTTTAATCCCAGCAGGACATCAACAACATAGTTAGCTCCGAACCTTGAGCCGGTGCGGATTATGCAGCTCATGAGCTTCTGGAATTGAACTGTCATATCTGCAATAGGAATAGGTCCTGCCTGGCAAATGTCGCAGCAGCATGAATTGTCTGCCTTGTAGCTCTCTCCAAAGTAAGAGAGCAGCGTCTTTCGCCGGCATGTTCTCGACTCGGCATAGTCAATCATTGACTGCAAAAGCATCTCGGCTTTTTCCGGCTCCGATGAGTCTGTGAAAAACCGGCGGATTTTATAAATATCTCCCCCTGAATAAAGAAGCAGCGCCTCGGAAGGAAGTCCGTCTCTTCCTGCACGTCCAATCTCCTGATAATACTGCTCAAGGGACTTAGGAAGATTATAATGAATGACAAAGCGCACATTCGGCTTGTCAATCCCCATTCCAAATGCAAGAGTCGCAACCATTATCTGAACCTGGTCACGGATAAACTTGTTCTGATGCTCCTTTCTCTCATCATCAGAAAGCCCCGCATGGTAGTTAAGGGCAGAATAGCCAAGCTCGGCAAGCATCTGCGCAAGGCTGTCAACCTGCTTGCGGCTGAAGCAGTATATAATTCCACTCTCGCCCCAATGCCGTTTTATACAGTCAACAACCTGCGCGATTCCGTTTCTTTTTTGGCGCACGGAGAGAAATATATTGGGCCTGTCAAAGCTTGATATTAAAATAGACGGATTTCTCAAGGCGAGATTTGAAACAATATCCTCGCGCACCTGGGCTGTGGCTGTAGCCGTGAGAGCAAGGCATACCGCGCAAGGAAACTGGCGGCGCACATTTGCAATCTCAAGGAATTCAGGGCGGAAATCGTGCCCCCATTCCGACACGCAATGCGCCTCGTCTATCGTAATGCAGCTGACTTTTACACGGGGATCATGGAGAAGGTCAATTATCTTATGAGAGCTTAATCCTTCCGGAGAAACATAGAGGATTTTCATTTGGCCTTTTCGGATGGAGTTCATCGCCTCAAGATAATTCTCCCAGTCCAATGAGCTGTTCAGAAAGACTGCGTCAACACCAGCTGTCACGAGACTGTCAACCTGATCCTGCATCAGTGAAATAAGAGGCGAGACAACAACCGTAATTCCGTCAAAAATCAGGGCGGGAATCTGATAGCAAAGAGACTTGCCGCCTCCAGTGGGCATTATTGCAAGAGAATCTCTGCCTTCAAGGACATTTGATATTATTTCTTTTTGGAGAGGCCGGAATGAGCTATAGCCAAAGACCTCTTTCAATACTTTTTCTGGCTCCGCGCCAATATAACTTCTTGTCATGTTAAAACTGCTCTTATTGTAGCACAACTTGCACGTCCCGTCTGTCCACTGCGAGAGCGCTGCTTAAAGTCAATCTTTCGCTCCAAGTGCTTGCCTAATTATATATTTTTTTGATAATATTCAAGTCTACTTGCCGGAGTGGTGGAATGGTAGACACGAAAGACTCAAAATCTTTTGCGGGCAACTGTGTAAGGGTTCAAGTCCCTTCTCCGGTAAAAAGAACTTGCCAGACGGCAAGTTCTTTTTTTTAGTCTGCTCCTATACAGTCAAGAGGCCCAGAGTCACGCCTAAGTCCAACCGCCTCCCTTAAATCCTGAACAGATATTGCCGTGCGCTCCTCCATATCTGCGATTGTCCTCGCAAGCTTCAGGCAGCCGCTTACGGCCCTCTGTGAAAAATCATTCCTTAGACATTCTTTCTCAATATACTTTTTCTCTGCGCCACCAAGACGGCAATACTCAAGAATCTCCTGAGGACTAAGGCGCGCGTTTTTACGCCCGCGTATGCGCTGAGCCTTGACAGCTTTTGCTATTCCAAGCCTTAGCTCCTGGCTTGAGAATCTTTCCCCGCTGCTATCCGCGCCGCTGACACTGACCCTTATATCAACCCTGTCCAGCAGAGGACCGCTGAATTTTCTCCAGTACATTTCCACAGCACGCGCGCTGCACAAGCATATTCTTCCTGGAACTCCAAAGTTTCCGCAAGGACATGGATTCGCCGCCATTAAGAGCTGGAAGCTCGCTGGATATACAGTGCTTCTCCCTGCCCTGCTCAGCGTTATGCTGCCAGACTCAAGAGGAACACGCAGCATCTGAAGCACGCTTGTCTTGAATTCCGCCGCCTCATCAAGAAACAAAACTCCATTATGGGCAAGAGACACTTCCCCTGGCCGGCAGTTCACTCCGCCTCCGCATATTCCCTCCATTGTTGCTGTCTGATGCGGCATACGGAAATCAGGTTTTCTTATAAGCGGGATTGTGGCAGGCAAAAGTCCTGCAAGGCTGTGAATTCTTGTAACGCTCTGAGCTTCTTCTATAGTCAAAAGCGGAAGCAGACTAGGAAAACGATGGAGCGCAAGTGTCTTTCCGCAGCCGGGAGGTCCGAACGCAAGCAGGTTGTGCCCTCCGGCCGCCGCAATCTGCAATGCGCGCACAAGCCGCCTTTGGCCTCTGACATCCGCAAGGTCAAGCCCGTCCTGCACTGCGGGGAAAAGAACGCCGTCTATCTCTACAGAGCCAGGGGGAACACCAATATCGCTATGTGTCTCTGAGCCGCTCGTAAAAAGCTCTTCCTTATAGAGCGCGTCAAAGGCATCCGAAAGATTCTCGGCGGCAAACACTTTCATTCCCTGAACCTCGCGGGCCTCGCCCCCGTTCGCGGAGCTTACGATGCATCTTGTAATTCCCGCCTCTACAGCAGTGCTTGCCGCCGCATGTACACCGCGAACAGGCCGCAGCTGTCCGGACAGCTCTAGCTCTCCCATTACAAGAATCTGGTTTCCGTTACCAGGCTTCTTTCCGTCCTGCTCAGACGCGCTTCTTTTTTGAGCGTCAAGGACAGCAAGCGCAATGGCAAGATCAAATCCTGCGCCTTCTTTCTTTAAGTCCGCGGGGGACAGGCTTATAAGCACGCGCTCAAGAGGAAACTCAAATCCTGAGTTGCGGATTGCAGATCTCATCCGCTCTCTGCTTTCTTTTACGGCTCCGTCCGCAAGACCGACAACATCAACAGCGGGAATTCCACGGCGCAAGTCAACCTCGACAGCAACAAGGGAACCCTCATAACCAAATGGAGAAAAAGAAAAGATATTCATTTTTTTACCTCATATAAATACTTATCAGGAAAATGAATATCCCGCATAAAACTCAGAAAAATCTCACGCTGAGCGCTCCTCTAAACCCATTCTGTCTGCCTGATGTCAAAATCTCCGCCAAGCGCCGGCTTGAGCTCCTCTTTCCAGAACCTGTCATCAATCTTCTTGCCGCCGACTGTCTTGCCAAGATGCCGATCCGCTCTGACCCCTTTTCCATGAAAATCGCTTCCAGCCGTAACAAACATACCCAGCTTTCTTGCAAGCTCCTCAAGCCTGTAGCACTCTGATTTTCTTGCTCCCGGATGATAGGCCTCAAGCCCTTCCACACCCTTGTCACGTATAGAAACCATGACATCCTCTAGTTTTCCCATGCTTATATAGAGAGACATGGGATGGGCAATAACAGGAACTCCGCCAGAGCTTTTTATTGCATTGACTGCGGTCTCCAAGTCTGCGCCATGGTGGCTTGCGTACCATCTTCTTCCTCTGGAGAAAAAGCGGTCAAAACCCTCCTGCCTGTTTCTTACAATTCTCTTCTTGACAAGGAAATCCGCAAAGTGGGGACGACCTATCTGGCTTGCCGGAAAGCTCGACTCAATCTCCTCCAGAGTAAAATCATAGCCATCAGCATTCATCTTCTCGACAATCTGCATATTCCGGCTGTGCCGCTCATCTGTAAGATAAGAGATAAGGCCCTTAAGCTCATCGCTTTCTCTTCTAAGTCCCAGTCCGAGCAGATGGAATTCTCCTGTAGGCCATTCAACAGTAATCTCTATTCCAGGAATAAAATTGACAGAAGTCTCAAGGCAGACTCTTGCGGCCGCCCGTAAGCCCGCGACTGTGTCATGATCCGTCAATGCCCAGGTTGTAAGTCTCTTCTCAGCGGCATAACGCGCGGAATCCTCTGGAGAAAAGATTCCGTCGGAAGCAGAGGAATGGCTATGCAAATCAATCATGTGGAAAAGAATAGCATATTTAGCAAATTTGTGATATGTTTAGTTTGAATCCATGATTACAACAGTATAAGAAGAGAGGACGTATATGCCAAAAGTAACACAATACAGCAAAGGCTCCATAATCTATTTTGCAGGCGACAAAGATGACCGCGTCTTTATTCTTCAGAAGGGCTGTGTAGTCATCTCATCAACTGACATAGAGACAAACCTCCCTGAAACAGAGCAGATTAAGACCGGCGAGTTCTTTGGGGTAAAATCCGCTCTCGGCCATTTTCCGCGGGAAGAAACCGCGACAGTTCTCATGGATTCAGTCTGCATAGTCCTTACATTGCAGGAATTTGAAAAAATCTTCTCTTCCAACAAAACCCTTATAATGAAAATGCTGCGGGTATTCTCAAACCAGCTCAGGCAGATTCACAAGAAAACAGAGGACATTCTTAACAAGGGAAAAGACATAAACCAGCAGACAGGAATGCTGGGCGTAGCGCAGGCTTTCTATAATGACGAGAAATGGCAGAGCTGTGCGGACGTGTGCATCACATACCTAAAGCGCTATCCAGAGGCCGCGAACAAGGAGACTGTGGCAAGAATGTACACCACTGCAAACGCAAGAGCGCAGAAATCCAGCTTAGAGAACACGATACAGACAACAGAGGACATTTCATCGTCAGATCAGTCGCTCAAGATATTTGAGCTTCCTGCGTTCAGCAGATTCGCAAAGAAATACTCACCGGGACAAGTGATAATAACAGAGTTTGAGCCGGGAGACAGCTTCTATCTCATTCAGAAAGGAAATGTCCAGCTCGTAAAGTGCGTGAACGGCCAGAACAAGAACCTTGATATTCTGAAGCCTGGAGAATTCTTTGGAGAGATGGCGATTCTTGACAACTCTCCGCGCTCAGCGACATGCCTCGCGGAAGGGCACGTGCAGTGCCTGGAATTCAACAAGGCGAACTTTGAGATTCTTATAACAGGCAATCCGCAGATTGCCCTGAATATACTCAAGCTTTTTTGCAAGCGCATCTATGACCAGAAGCGCCGCTTTAAGATTCTTGTCATACAGGACCTACAGGCGCGTGTCGCAGATGTGTTCTGTATGCTTGATGAGATGGCTCCTGCCGTAAACCCTAACGATAAGCAGCGAAGATTCAACGTCACAATACAGGAAGTCGCGCACTGGGCGGGGCTTTCGGTTGACCAGACAAGAGACGAGATAAACCGCTTTGTAAGCGCCCGCAAGATTGAAGTTTATGACACGAATATCGTTATAAACAATATCGCCGACATGAAGAGAATTGTAGACACAAGATCGGCCAGCCGGCAGTAACCGTCATTCTGAACAGGCTGTCATTCTGAACTCGCGGACCATCGTTTTCGTCCGCGCTTGGGTTCAGCATGACAGTTAATCGTTAGTTCCTATAAAAAAAGACCCCGGACTTGCGTTCGAGGTCTTTTTTTGCTTCTAAACAATCGTTACTTCTTCTTTCCTTGATTTGCCACTGCCTGCATCTTCGCTTTGATTGCCTCCTGGTCGCCAAGATAATAGTGCTTAACAACATTCAATTTATCGTCAAATTCGTAAACAAGCGGAGTCGCAGTCGGAATGTTCAAGCCGACAACCTCCTCTGGAGTCATCTTGTCAAGGTAATAGCAAAGCGCGCGGAGAGAATTTCCGTGGGCGGCGATTACAACGCGCTTTCCGGCCTTCATCTGCGGCTTGATTTCCTCAAGATAGTAAGGAATAACACGGGCGATAGTTGTCTCAAGCGACTCGTTCTGAGGCAGGAATGAAGGGTCAACATCGCGGTACATCGCCTGCTTTTTCGCTGAGCGCTCATCGTCATCAGGAAGAACCGGCGGCTTCACATCAAAAGAGCGTCTCCAGATTTTCACCTGGTCCTCGCCGAATTTCTCCGCGGCCTCGCTCTTGTTCTTTCCCTGCAAGTCGCCGTAGTGGCGCTCGTTCAGCTTCCAAGTCTTGATTACAGGCAGCCACTCCCTGTCCATCTCCTGCAGAACGTTGTTCAGAGTATGGATTGCGCGCTTCAAGTATGAAGTGTAGCAAATATCAAAGTCATATCCTTCTTTCTTTAAAAGCTGTCCGGCGTTTTTTGCTTCCTCAACGCCTTTCTCGCTAAGCTCAACGTCTGTCCAGCCTGTAAAAAGGTTCAGTTTGTTCCATTCACTTTCACCGTGACGAATCAAAACAAGTTTAGTCATTAGATTGCCTCTTAAAAATAAAATTTGAAATCATTTTAGCTTTTTATCGTATTTTTGTTCAACAGGAGCACAAATGCTGAAATGTTTCCTGCCACATGGATGTGGCAATAAGAAAAGAGAGAATAAAAATTACACGGACACTCTTGTGCGTAAGCACAAACGTCAATAATTTCCTTGTAGTGCACGGAGCACGGCAACGTAAGTAATTTTTATTCCTCAATTGCTCTGATATTGTTCATAGAAACAACAAATACTGTTAAAAATAAATTTGCGTTATTTTATGTACCATGCTACGCTTTTAGAGCAAGGAGAAAACGTTTTATGAGAAAGTTTATAAGAACTGTAATCGGTTTAGTAATTGTATTTGTCGGCTTGGCAGGCTGCAGCAATATTAATGTTTCAAATGATAGCATTGCAATTGAAAATCTGTCCAGAAAAGAGGAACTGGCTTTGTTTGCAGTTGCGGGCAATTATATTTCTACAGAAGAGGAAATGGAAAGCTCTTTAAATGATTTTCTTAATATGAATAACTTATATTCCAGGACTGCCTCTGTAAATAACGAAATTGAGCTAACGCAAATGGGTTCTGAGAGCCTCAAGGTAGAAGCAGAGACTGGTTCGAGAAATATAAAAACCGGAGATTGCGATGAAGTTGAGGTGTTTTTATATAGTATCAAAAACAAAGCCTCTGGAAAATCTGGATATGCTGACTAATCTGCATCATGAATAGGGGGAGGACGATGAGGACAATAAGGCTAATGACAGCCGGTATCTTGTTTTTATTTCTGCTTGTAGGATGCTCAGAGGAGGATGAAAAAGGAAAGCTCGTTTTTTACGGCCATAATGATTTTCTAAAAGCTAAGGATGCATGGACAGAGCCCGATTCCTATTCTTTCAAGTATGTATTCTGTTTTGGTGACTCTGTAGTTTTATATCCATTTTCAGTTGAAGTCCGCAACGGCACAGGAACTGTTGATTTTGGAGAAGGTGAAACAGCAATGTCTGACAACAATAACTATGAAGGATGGTTTGGCGATATAGTTTTTGAGTCAATCTCAGAAATCTATAGCTATTTTGACTCATGTTATGAGAAGCAAAAGAAAAACTATAACGATGACTATGATATAACTTTTTCTGTCAAATATAAATCTTCAGAGATAAATGGATGCTTATATCCTGTAGAACTGAATGAAAGCCGGACGCTTGTAAAAGACTATGAGGTAAACGGCTATGGCGGAGTTTATATAAAGGTTTTTGATGTAGCCGCGCTACAAAAATAAATTCGTGGTGGCAGAAGCTTTTAGCATTTACAACCGTCTTTAATCAAAAACGGCTTCCGGCCGCGTAGCGTGTGTCAAAACCGCACTTGAGCAGAGTGTACGGCTCTCGGCGGAACCTGTCTGTAAAAATCGTGAAAAAACGATTTTTCAGCCAGAACCCGCCTACGCCGTGCACTCTGCTCCCGCCGTAAGGACGTGCCGCTATCGCGGCTGTTGCGATGTCTCCTGCCACATGGATGCGGCAATAAGAAAAGAGAGAATAAAAATTACACGGAGGTAATTTTTATCCCCCGTTATCCCCTCTATCCGTTTTGAATCTTCGCACAATCCTTAATTGAAATTTGTCTCTTTTCTGGTGGTTACTTCGCTATCGCTCGTGCGCAAGCGGGCGACTTGGCTCA
>CAZURC010000075.1:0-10001 GCA_964623405.1 uncultured Treponema sp. | reverse complement strand
CCGCTTCAAAGCGCGTCCAGGCGCTTTTGAGCAAGTTCGTTCTTTATCCGGAGCTGGACTTGGACTTCTTGAAGAAAGAGTTTGTAAAATAAAAATTGTTAAGATAAAAATTGCTCCTGCAATTTTTATCTTAACGAGAATATTCTGCTCACCTAAAGGCAAACAGAATATTCTCGCTTTTTTGGGTTGCGGCATCCTTGCCGCACATTTTTTTTACGCTTGATGCGTCCCCTTTGACGAGGATGGTTTTGATATGATTAAAGCGCCGATTGCAGACAAAGATTTGATTGCGCACTTGAATTCTATTCATAAGGATGAGATGACTATGTTCATTCTTGCCGGAGGAAGAGTGCGCGGGGCGTTCCTTAATGGAACTGTCCTTGTAAACCAGATGAGGGCGAACCACAGGCTCGGAATACTTGAGACTCTTGTGCTCGGACAGGCGGAGCTTTGCGCCGCCCTTATGATTCCTACTATGAAAGGCCGTGAGCATATATCTGTCCATTATGAGTCTAACGGGCCGGCTGTCGGCTTTGGAGTCGAGGCTGACTCAAGCGGATATGTCCGCGGTCATCTGCTGCAGAATCCTATCCCTGTCGAGAAGCCTCTTGAGAACTGGGACTTGTCTCCATTTTTTGGCAAAGGCACTGTGACAGTGCGGAGAATGGGCGAAGGAATGAAGGCTCCGCAAGTAGGGATGACAGAGATTGTCTACCGCAATATTGCAAAGGATATTGCCCATTACTTTGCGCAGAGCGAGCAGATTAATACGGCGTTCAACACAAGCATTCAGTTTGACAGCAAAGGCCGTGTTGTCGGAGCGGGAGGCATGTTCCTTCAGGCAATGCCTAGAAGCGGCGGCTACGATCTTCTTAAGCCGGAGCAAGTTGAGAACGACATTGACCACCGGGATGACGAGGACGAGCTTTTGCTTGCAAAGGTTGAGAACGCATTTAAGGCCATGCCTTCCATAGGGAAATGTTTTGCTGAGGGCGGAGACATGGAGGATGTCATTCACGGTCTTTTCCGCGAGTTCAATCCGGAGACTGTGCTGAGCCGCGATATAAGATTTGACTGCCCTTGCAGCATGGAGCATTACGCCGCTCAGATCCGCCATCTTCCAAGGGTTGAGCTTGATGATATTATTGCAAATGACAGCGACCCTCTGGAAGTTGTCTGCCATAACTGCGGCTCTGTCTATAGAATACCAAAGAGTCTGCTTGTGTAGCGCATCCTTATGTTTTGAACAAAAGCTGCCGATACTGTAATATGAAAATAGGCTTTATTTAGCCTGCAAACTGAGGTTGCCATGTTCAAAGCGAGAAGACGATTTTTTCTTACCCTTACTTATATCTTTGTCGCATTGATTTTTATCTCTCTGGCTGCGTTTCTTGTGCCGCAGACAAAAATCAACGATTACAACGACTATACGAACACTTTTCCTACAACTGTTGCTGCTGTTCTTTTCTGCATACTGATTATGGTTGCGAGGTCTGTATACTCAATAATAAGGATTAACCTTGAGCGCAGCACAATGCGCAATGGAGCCACTGCGTTTCTGACCGAATTTATAGAGAAGCTTCGCCTGTGTTACTCTATGGAAGACTTCTATTCTCTCATTGCGTCAATCCTTGAGGAGAAGGCGGGATGCTCTGTCATCTACGTGAATAAAATAACGAACTATGTGCTTTACAATTCTCCTGACAGGCTTACCTCCAGCGAGGCTCTGATTGAGCAGCTTGGCCGCAACTATCCTGTTGACTGGGGAGACGGAATTTTCTTTCTTGGGGAGACATTCGGAATTGTCTCAAAGGCGCGCAGATCCAGGGGCTTTTTTGTCTCGTCAAACGGACATCATTTCTATGTATTCTGCCGCTACACAAAATACTTTGACATGGAGATATTTCCTCGCCTTGTTGAGGAGCTTGGCCGGTTTCAGCTCCGTGCGCAGACTATTACAAGCCTTTCAGAAATTTCTGAGCTATCCAAGGAATGGGAGCAGCTTGCGGATACACAGCGCTCCTTCCTGCCGCAGAAAATGCCTGAGCCAAAGCGTCTTAAGCTTGCGGCCTACTTCCGCCCTCTTATAAACGTATCTGGAGACTACTACACAGTCCTTCCTATTGACGAGAACAAGACGCTGGTGATGCTTGGAGATGTATCTGGAAAAGGACTTGCCGCCGCTCTTGTCATGGGACTCGTTATGAACACTGTAAAAATCAAGGAGAACAAGGAAGACCTGCCTAGCATGATTATGGCGATTGACAAGGCCATAAAGGGAATGGCGCTGCAGGACAAGTACACAGTTCTTTTTATCGGAATAATAGATACCCAGAAGATGACAATCCGCTATGTGAACGCTTCCATGTCCGATCCTATCATAGTTACACGCTCGCCTGACGGCTACAGAATCAAGTCTCTTTCTTCCAACTGCTCTATTGTCGGAATTATTCCTATTGACGAGGTTGAGGTCGGAGAGCAGCGGCTCTTCTCCGGAGACCTTATAATGATGGCCTCTGACGGTGTTTCCGAGGTTATGAATGCGGACAAGGTGGAGCTTGGAGATACACAGCTTTTTACAGATACAATCAAGAAAAGCGCCTCAAAGGAACCCAAGGAGTTTATAAAGGATATTACAGACTTGGTGCTGAGCTATAATGCGGACACCAGACTGCATGACGATGTTACGATGCTTGTCGCCAAGATCCAGGGGTAGGGGAGGACAGTCCAATGATTTATGTAGTGCTAAACCTTGTAATGGCGGTTTTTGCCATAGGCCTTGCCTTCTTTATTGACAGACAGTCCAAGGAGAATGTGGACAGTCCTCTTACGACAATGTGTGTTTATCTTGCGGCCGCCTGTGTTTTTATGGCGCTTATGCTGCTTACAAACGCTTATTCGCAGGAGCGGCTTCCTCTTCTGTTCTTTAGAATTGCTCTTGTATGCTCGACTGTCTATGCCCTTGACCTATGTGTCTATTTCATAATGTTCCCATCCTATACAAGACCGCCTGTTCTTAAGGTTATCAAGTGGATTCTTGTCGGAGTGGCCGTCTGGTTTGCGTTTGTCATGGTTACAGATGTTACAGTGACTGACTTTATTGGAATAAACGTCGGGTCCAAGCCGCTTTTTAGCGGACGGCTTTCAATATACTTTCCTTTGACTTGGTATGACCTTTTCCGCAATGTCGCTCAGGTTGGACTTCCTGGTCTTTCTGTCCTTGTTATGATACTGAGGGCAGAGAACCGAAACGACAGGCTCAATATGCAGAAAGCGTTTATGAATGCTATTGCGCTTATAGCCGGATGGTTTTCAATGTGGGCAATCGGCAAGGCCTGCGGGCGTGTTCCTATGTTCTCATCACTTACGTTCCTTGCGCTTGAGGTTACACAGGTTTTGCTTGCTTACAATGAGAGACAGAACTTTCTCTATGATATTAAGTATATACTCGGAGTTATTGTAACTTTTCTTGTTTGCTACTTTATACCTGCATACGTTGTAGGATTCTTCTTCCCGCGTCTGTGGCCGGTGTTCTCAAATTCTCACATCACCTTTATTTTCGAAATATCTGTCGTTATTGTAGTCTGCTTTACGGTTTCCTACCAGGTTTCCAAGTTCCTCTCCCGCAAGCAGTATTTCCGCTCGTTCCAGTATGCGGGGGTGTTTGAGGAGCAGATTTCAAAGATTGACTACTCTGAGGATCCTGAGGCTATTGTCCGCAATATGCAGACTATCTTTACGCATAACCTGGGACTCTCTGAGATGCATATTCTTGTTGAGAGCGAGGGTTCCTTAAAGTCTATTTATGACCAGGAGGGCAGAGAGCAGGTTTCGCTGCCTGCCGCAAGCCCTGTGTTTGAGTCCATGCTGAACCAGAACCGCATGGTCTTGCTAAAGAGCGAGGTTGATAACGCCCACTTGTTTGAGGAGCATAGGGACGAGGTTCACAAGATGTTCGCTTCCACACACTCTGAGGCCATAATTCTTCTTGCTGAGGGGCGGCGCATAATCGGAGCGCTGGCCCTTGGAGCAAAAGCGGGTGGAAACATCTATGCGGACTACGACTACAACACATTCACGAAGCTCTACTCATATCTTTTTGTGTTCGGCTATTACATGCGAAATATCGCAAACCAGTCGATTGTAGGAACTGTAAACCGCGAAATCCGCATGTCCAGCCAGATTATCACTTCAATCCAGGAGAACATGGATCCGCTCAAGAATCCGAGATTTGACGCCGGCTATCTGATGGAACATGCGCACAACATTGGCGGCGAGTTTGTTGACCTTATCCGTCTGTCTGATAAAAGGCATATCTTTGTTGTAGGGGATCTTAGCGGAAAAGGAATCTCTGCTTCCATGAGCATGGTAATCATAAAGTCAATTATCCGCACTTATCTGCAGGAGACTAAGGACTTTAAGGCTCTTGTCGAGAAAGTGAACAGGTTTATACGCTTTAATCTTCCAAAGGGGACATTCTTTGAGGGAGTTTTCGGCCTTATTGACTTTACAGACGATAGCCTGTACTACATCAACTGCGCTGTTCCTTCTCTGTTCCTTTACACGCGCTCATATAACAATGTAATTGAGATCCAGGGCGAGGGAAGAGTGCTTGGCTTTGTGAAGGATATTTCTAAGTATATAAGGGTTAAGAAAGTAAAGCTTAATCCTGGCGATATTATCGTAGCCTGTACGGACGGAATCATAGACTCAAGGTCGTTGCGCGGCGAAGTCTACGGAAAGGAGAGAGTCCAGAAGTCCATTACGGAAAGCACGGCTTATACAGCGCAGGTCATGGCAAGGACTTTATATCAGAATGCGTCTGACTTCCTGGCAAAGGAATTTGATGACGATGTTTCTATCCTTGTCATAAAGTGCCTTAGCCGCGGAGCCTAGAAGCAAACTTGAATATCAACAGGGAGGAGCGATGGATACACTAAAAGTTGTTGAGAAGTTCGGCTCAAACTATGTTCTTTACGAAGTTTCGGGTGTAATCAACTCATATACGCTTGATGAGCTCAAGACAAAGGTCTACAGTATTGTCGTTGACTCAAACCTTGTGCTTGACCTTTCACTTGTTGAGGCGATAGACTCTGCCGGTGTGGGAGTTGTAATGGCTGGGTTTAACGATGCGGAGGAGTTTGGCCATAAGCTCTATATTATGAATCCCTCTCCTCAGGCAAGAAAAGCGCTTGATGACACGGGGTTTGGCGACACATTCTATTTTATCCATTCTGTGACGGAAGTGGTGTAAAAGTCCTGGTGCTTACTATGAAAAAATATGTTGTCCTCTTTTTTTTGGGCGTTGCGGTGATTTTGGCCGGCTGCGCTAAGACCGGCGCTTCTTCGAATGCTGTCTCTAACGGTGATGAGAATGCGGGAAGGTCTGAGAAAAGCTCTTTGAACCCTGAAATAGAAAAGCTTGGAAAAGTTCTTTCCATGATGAGCCAGAAATGCAAGGACGCAATTCCTAACGGGGATCCAGAGCTTTTTCTTGCTGACCTTCACAAAGTATTGGACAGCAGGGAAAGCTTTTCCTCTGACGATCTTTCCCCGTTCTATCTAATAGACAAGACTCACAATGTGGGCCGAGACTATGAGCCTGGAAATCTTGTTCACCTTGAGAAAAACGACTTATTCGCAATCAACAAGAATAACCTTAGTCTGCGGCCGGAAAGCTTTGAGGCTCTAAAGTCTCTTGCCGCCGCCGCGAAGAATGACGGGGTTACGCTTACTGTAAGCTCAAGCTACCGCTCATACTCGTACCAGGAGAATCTTTTTGCGTACTGGGTAAAAGTTGACGGTCTTGCGGAGGCGGAGCGGGAGAGCGCGCGTCCTGGAACAAGCCAGCATCAGCTTGGAATGGCGATAGACTTTGCTCCTGTGGATGACGCTTTTGCCGAGACGGTTCCGGGGCAATGGGTCTATAAGAATGCGGCGACTTATGGCTGGAGCCTGAGCTTCCCGCAGGGGTATGAGGACGTTACAGGCTACCGCTGGGAAAGCTGGCATTTCAGGTATATAGGTGTGGAAGCCTGCGAGTTTCAGAGAAAATGGTTCTCTGATGTGCAGCAGTTTATGATAGAGTTTATAGACGCCTGGGAAAAGACAGAATAGATGGTCTTAATGCCGATGTGTTAAAGCGTACAAAAAGTTAATGCGCAAAGGTGAATGGCTTTGCGCTTAGATAAAATTGCCTTGCAATTTTATCTACAGGGTTCTTGCCGAGAGTGTATTTTTACTATTTGAAAAAGATATTGGCATTAAGGCTAGATAAAACTTGCAAACCTCTCTGTCCGATGTTATCCTTTTTAAAAGGGGATTTACTGCTCTATGGGAACAGTCGAAGGGATTATTATTGACGTTAAGAGCAAGTCTGCTTTCTTGGGAACTGTCTACTTTAAGAACGGTGTGATTACAAAAATCAAGAAAGCAGGCCTTGCACAGCTTTTGTCCAGCCGTTCCCCTCAGCATCTTCCCTGCATTCTTCCAGGATTTATTGATTCCCACATCCATCTTGACATGACTTTTGTGAGTCCCTCTGAATACGCAAAGACTGCCCTTAGCCAGGGGGTTATAGGAGCCGCTGTTGACTGCCATGACATTGCGTCTGTTCTTGGCAAAAGTGGAGTTCTTAGTCTTATAGAGAACGCCGGCAAGACTCCTTTTTATTTTTCTTTTGCCGCTCCTGCCGATATAGTTCCTGGTGTATATGAGTACAGCGATATTGATGACTTGCTTAAAATGAAGCAGGTTACGCACCTGGGAGAGATGAAGGATTTTCCGTCTTTAATACTGCATGACGTGAATGCAAGAAAAGTGCTTGACCTTGCAAAAAAATATGGAAAGAAAGTTGACGGACATGCTCCAGGTGTCACAGAGGATAATCTAAGGGAATACTGCGATTCGCCTGTAAGCACAGACCATGAGTCACGCTCTTACCAGGAGGGACTGGAGAAAATAAGGCACGGTCTTATCCTTCAAATCCAGACAAGAGACAGTGTAGATTTCTTGAGCATGAAAAGTCTTATTGACCAGTATCCTGACAAGACTATGCTGTGTTCAGAGATTGTCTTTGCCCAGAACATAAGGAGCACCGGCTACTTGAACAAGGCATGTGCAAGCCTTATAGAGTCTGGCTGTGATGTGTTTAATGTTCTCAAGGCGGCCTGTGTTAATCCTGCTGAACATTACGGCATTAAGTGCGGGTTTCTTAGGGAAGGAGACAGCGCGGATTTTGTTATTGCAGACGGGATTGAGAATCTTAATATTCTCAAGACTTATATAAGGGGAGAGTGCGTTTTTGACAGCACTGGCAAGGATGGTGTGAAGCTTGGAACATTCCTGCTAAAAGAGCAGACAAAAGAAGCGGCAAGGAGAATCTCAGTGGAAGAGCTTGCTGTTAAGTGCGCTCAGGATGAGGCAAGACTCAATGTGATAGATGCGATGGATGATGAGCTTAACACAATCAAGTCTGTGTTTACGGTAAAGACAGAGAATGGACTTATAAAAAGCGATGTGGAAAGAGATATTCTAAAGGTTGCGCTTATAAGCCGGCTGGGGACGTTCAAGCCGGTGGTGGCCTTTGTGCATGGATTTGGCATTAAGCGCGGCGCATTCGCGGTTTCTATCGGGCATGACCGGCATGACTATACGGTTGTCGGCGCGGATGATGCGGATATGGCGGCTGCGGTAAACCGGCTTGTAGAGTTAAAGGGCGGGCTTGTCTATGCTCTTGACGGAAAGGTAATCTGTGAGCTTGAGCTGGCTTTCGGGGGCCTTATAAGCACGCTGCCTGGCGATGAGCTTTCAAAGGAATACACGGCTACACAGGATGCCGTAAGGAACAAGCTTGGATGTACTATAAAGCATCCGATAAGGACTCTTTCCTATCTTTCTGATACTACTATCCCGACATTAAAGCTAAGCGACAAGGGGCTTTTCAGCGTGCCTGAGCAGGAGGCAATTTCTCTTTTCTAGGGATTTTGTGAGAATACAAAAACTGGAGATTTGTTTATGAGAAAACTTCTGAGCTTTCTTTTTCTCGCGCTGTTTTTTGTTAGCAGTGTCTTTGCGGAGAAAATCCTGCACAACTTTGATTTTTCTGTCCCGCTTGAAAAGCAGACCTGGAAATTTGATGATTCTGCCCGCGGCAGCATTGATGCCTATTTAGCCGGCTTTACCTTTGACTATTCAAGAGTGAGCGTAAAGGATAGCGGCTTTTCTTATATCTTTGGAGCATACAGCGGCTACACTTTTATAAACTCGGACAAGATGGACAACACTCTTGAAGGCATTGACATGGGAGTGAAGTTTGGGTGGGGAGGCACTCCTGTAGATAACGGCAGGATTATTCTGTCTGTGCATGGATTTCTAGGAATCAACATGAAAGTGGCCTCGGCGGATGTGGAGGAAGGCTATGACGGCGGAGATGATACATATACAACAGAATATACGGCCTCTGAGTTCGGATTGAAGTTCGGCGCAGATGCCGTGCTAGTATTCCGTCTTACAGATGTGCTCGCCCTTAACGCGGGACTGGACATATATGCCAGCTTTATGGGCGGGGATACAGACTATTATGATGGCTACGGGACTTTCCAGGTGAATGGCGGATTTGGCTGTGTTCCAAGACTAGGACTGACGATTGTGCAGGAGTAAAAACTTCTCGCAGGTTGCTTTGTATTGGAAATAGCATTGAAAAAAACAAGCCCTAGTCTTTTTAGGCTAGGGCTTCCTTTATATGCTCCTTAAGTTCTCATCATGCATAACAAACAGCTTGATTCCCTCGTCTGAGTGCTTCTCCTTTACGTAGGAGACGACTGTCTCGATGCTCTTTTCGTTTTCATCATCGGTGTAGGCTAGCAGAAGAAAGTTTGTTTCCGGCCAAGTTGATGTTCCAAGCTTGCGCGAGTCCCTGCCGCGTCCATAAGCGAGCGGAACTATTGTGTAGTAGAAGTCAGGTATTACTGCCTCAAGATTGTTTATGATTACATCCTGAGTTGACTGGTTTGCGATAATTTCTATTCGAATCATTTTATGTTTCTCCAAAGATTCCCGTGTCAAGCACGGGAATGACAGTAATTATGTTGCCATTGTCGGGCTTGACCCGACAATCTTTTCAACAGTTTATTTTGCTGAAGCCCGCAATGACGGTTAGTTTTTATTCATTTCCAATCTTTTCTGCAGCTCATCATCTACCTTGAACCCGCCTTTCTTGTTCTTTCTCTCGTTGAAAAGCGAGTACAGGACAGGAATGATGAAGAGCGTTACGAGCGTGCTTGTGGCAAGTCCGCCGATTACACAAAGGCCGATTGGCTGCGTCATCGAGGAGTTCGCGTCGCCGAAGAACGCCATTGGAACCATTCCAAGAATTGTGGTGAGTGTCGTCATCTGCACAGGGCGGAATCTTGACGCGCCGGCTTCCTCGCAGGCTTCCTTTACGTCCATTCCGCGCCGCACGAGCAGGTTCGTCTGGTCAACCAGGATAATTCCGTTGTTCACGACAATTCCAATCAGCATTACAACGCCAATCATTGATACCATGCTGAACGACTGTCCGGTTATCAAGTGAATCAGGACAACGCCGACGAGCAGGAATGGCAGCGTGAACATATTGATGAACGGTTCCTTGAAGCTCTCGTAAGTTCCCGCCATAACTCCGAACACGAGGATAATTGCGAGAATGATGATGATTTTGAAAACCGCCATCATGTTCATCGTGTCGCTGTATGAGCCTTCGTAAGTGATTGTAATGTCATCAGGAACAATCATCTCGGCTCTCAGGAGGTTTCTAATCTCGTCCTCCGCCTGGCCCGCAGTCATTGTTCCAGATACGTTCGCAGTCAAGTGGACTGTGCGTGTCTTGTTGTCGTGGTTGATTGATACAGGGCCTACACTCCGTACAACTTCTGCAAAGTTCGAGACCGCATAGCTTCCGTTTGTTCCAGAGACGTAGATTTTCTCAAGGTCAGGAATTGAGGTTCTGTCCTCGTTTATCA
>CAZURC010000074.1:0-10088 GCA_964623405.1 uncultured Treponema sp. | reverse complement strand
AATGTATTTCGGATTATAATGCGACAGCATGGAGCAAGATAGTACGGAGAAGAGAGCGACAGAGGTTATTTTATTTGACAAAACGAAGGCAGACGTAGTATTTTGTAGTAAAGAGGTTAGTATTATGACTACAATATCTGCAAAAATTGAGAATATTGATAAGAATAACTTTGAAGCGATATGCAACGCAATAGGACTGAATGTTTCCTCTGCTATTACAGCCTTTGTGAAAGCAACAATAAGGGAGAGAGGAATCCCTTTTGAGCTAAAAGCCGCGGATGACCCTTATATTTATTCTGAAGAGAATATGAAGTATTTGCGTCAAGGTATTGCACAGATTGAGGGTGGAAACGGCCGGATGCATGAGCTGAAAGAGGAAATTCGATGATAAAAGTTTGGGCAGATGTCGCATGGAATGATTATTGTGCTTTCTTTGAACTTCATCAGCAGAAATTGATAAAAACTGTACATGACCTTATAAAGGACATTGAAAGAAACGGAGTTGACAAGGGGCGAGGCCAGCCCGAACCGCTCAAATACGAGCTTGCTGGATATTGGAGCAGACGGATTGATTCCGCGAACAGACTTGTATATAAGGTAGATGTTGACAAATTATATATAGTTCAGTGCGGAACACATTACCATAAAAATAGCTGAATTGACCGGCTACTTTTTTTTTGTATAGTTAAGATAAAATAGTATTATGAGGTTCTAGCTATGCAAAAGAAAAAAAAGTTTGAAACTGTAGTTTTTTTATTATTTAGTTTGGTAATTTTATCTTCGTGCGCAACTGCAATTACGAGAGCGGGGGCTGTTTATGATTACCAAATGCAAACAACCAGTCCAGATGCTGTGCAAATGGAATTCATCGGATATAAGGCAGACACCACATTACTGTCAACAACGCCGGAAATAATTACAAACAGAGGAAAAACTTATACTATAATGTCACCATTTGACCAATGGAAGACTATATTAGATACTCCCTCATTAAGGAGAATAGGCTCAACATTGCAAGAAAAAAATATTGCAAATGACCAGTCTTATGCATATTTTGGGATTTATTCATTACAAGAGCTTGAACTATATAAAAGTAGGACTCGTTATATTACATTTATTGAGGTTGTCAAAAATAAATATACAGTCAAAGATAATGGTTTAAATAAAAATTTGTACGGTGGTATAGGAGCGACATTTCTTGGGTGCGGGCTTTTGTATAATATTATTGGCGCTGCGATTCCTAAGACAACTACCGACAGTTATGGATATAAAGAAGATAATTCTGGAGCAAAAACGGCGTTCCAGGTTGGAGGCGTTGCAATGGATATAACTGGGCTTGGATTTTTGATAGCAGCAGGAAGCGAGGCAAAAAGTATAATTAACTTTGACGGAGCCTATAATATTTACATATATGATACAGAAATGAAAGAAGTTGTCTATAAAGATGCAGTAACATTAAATTCAACAGATACATTTGCTGGTTCTTATTTTTTATATGACAGCAGCAAGAATGTTGTAAACGATTATTATGGGAAACTTATTTGTAATGCAATCTTGAAAAAATACGATGCGGTTAATTCCTGGTTAAAATCAAGATAGGCTACCTGTATATAAAAATAAAATTTATATCTTTAATTAGCGCAAGACAGTGTTGTTAAGACATGCCCCTTGCGCTACTTTTTTTTTACATCTCGTCGGCGCATGTGTAGATTGCGTCGTAGACGGTTTCCACCATGTTCTCTTCTATGCTTGAGAACGCCACACGCAATGTCTGAGAGTCTATTGAGATTGTGCCTATCTGCTTTTCGTGCAGGATTTTCTGCCGCAGCTGTTCCGCGTCAACTTTTGTGCGGAAGCTCATAAAGTATCCGGAATTGAATGGAAGAGGCTCCAGATTCTTGCTTGCATGAGATGTAACGTATTTCTTGACAGCCTTGTATCGCTTCTCAAGAATCTCGCGGTATATTTTTTTCTGTATGTCTATCGCAGGATCCTTGAACGCGCGGAGAGCTATGCTCTGGCTTGGTGTTGAAGAGCAGCTTACTGATGAGCGGATAAGACCCATCAGCTTTTTCTCCAGTGCTGTGTAATGCTCTTCTGTAAGACCTTTTCCGCCGAAAGTAAGAAAGCCTGAGCGGAAGCCCCAGACAAAGTCTTCTTTTGTGGGACCGTCTATTTTTACTGCCAGTATGTTCTCGTGCAGGTTTGCAAATTCCGCAAACAGCGACTGAGGATAAATGTCATTCTCGTAGTTAAGGCCGAAATATGCGTCGTCATCAAGCACAAGAACTTTTGCGCCCTTGTCTGCAATATCACGGATAATTCTTACGATTTGCGCTGCTTCCGCGTTTGTCGGGGAGTAGCCGCTTGGGTTCTGTGGAAAGTTCAGGAGCACACGGACAAAGCCTGTCTCCGCCTCTTTCTCCATAGCTTTCTTAAAGGAGCGCAAGTCAAACCCGTCGTCTGCAAAAAGATTGTATGTATGAAGCTGTGCATTGCGCCGTGTCTCTACGATAAGAGAGTAGTTGTCCCAGCATGGGTTTGCCGTCAGCAGAGGTCTTTTCTCATCAATAAAGAGATCTGCAAGATAAGATATGCCCGCAGTGAGCCCTGGCACAAGGACAGGATTTGAGACAGTCTTGCCTTTGAGTCCTGGATTTTTCTTGTAAATCATATCTTTCCATGCTGCGCGCAAGTCTGGATTTCCTGCTGTCGGGGAATATGCGACAAGCTCCGAGGCGGAAAGCTCAGGTGCATATTTATGCACAGCCTCAAGAATCGCAGGCTTGCCGTCTACGAGCGTTGTCCCGACTGTCGCATTTGCAGTTGTTCCGAACTTTTTTGCTTCTCCGCCCTGGGCGATAATCCCTTTTGGAAAGAAAATTCTTGTTCCTAAGTCAGAAAGCAGCTCTCCGGGAGTTGTATTCTTAAGGATATTGTTCAATTCTTGTGCTAATGGGTTCAACATGGTAAAGTATCTTACTCCTTAACGGTAGGTGCGTCAATTGGAGAATGCATAGAAATTGCATAAATATACGGTTTTAGGGTTTTAAGATGGATAAAAATAATATGGCAGGACTAGGCGCAGAGGCGGTAAAAAGTGATGAAGAGTCCTGGGCTTTTGAGGATTGTAAAAAGCTTATAGAAAGCTGCCGTGAGGAAGCGGCAAAAAGGCTTGTCGGGCAGACAGAGATTGTTGATGGAATTCTCACAGCTATAGTTTCTGGCGGGCATGTTCTTCTTGAGGGGGTTCCGGGGCTGGCTAAGACTCTCGCGGTAAAGACATTTGCAGAGATTTCCGGCCTGGACTTTAAGAGAATACAGTTTACTCCAGATCTGCTTCCTGCCGATGTGAGCGGAACATTGATTTACGAGCATACAAGCGGCCAGTTCTCCGTGCGCAAAGGCCCCGTCTTTACAAACGTTGTGCTTGCTGATGAAATAAACCGCGCGCCAGCGAAAGTCCAGTCCGCTCTCCTTGAGGCAATGGCGGAAAGCCAGGTGACAATCGGCGAGACAACATATCCTCTGCCTGAGCCATTCCTTGTGCTTGCCACACAGAATCCTATTGAGCAGGAAGGGACATACAGCCTTCCGGAGGCAGAGCTGGACAGGTTTCTCCTTAAAATAATGGTCAGCTATCCTAGTCCCCAGGAAGAAGTGCAGATTGTAAAGACCGCAGGAAAAGCCGGAGATGTGGCTGTAAAAAAAGTTCTTTCCGCCGCAAGAATCAAGAAAATGCGTGCTCTTCTTGACAAGGTTGTCTGCTCAGACAAGATTGTTGAATATATAGTGAATATTGTTTCTGTTACACGCAGCCTTAATACAGGCAGGAAAACTGATTTCTCAAAATATATTTCTTTTGGCGCTTCTCCGCGCGCCGGAATTGCCTTGCTGCAATGCTCAAAGGCAAGGGCGATGTTTGAAGGCCGGTCATTCGTGCTGCCAGAAGATGTAAAAGCTTCCGCCCTGGAAGTGCTCAGGCACCGCCTTGTTCTTTCTTATGAGGCGGCTGCGGATGGTGTTTCTAGCGACCAGATTATCTTGAAGATACTGGACTTTGTGCCAATTCCGTAGGCTAATAGACTGAATATTTATGCCTGGAATTTTATCTGACAATAAGAATGCTCTTGCAAAGAAAGCCTCTCTCTTAAAGCTGTCGGCAAGTGTTCTTGCGGACAGCCTGCGCTCTGGAAATTTCAAGTCGCTTTACAAGGGACAGGGGATAGAGTTCAACGGAGTGCGTGAATACAATCCCGGTGATAATGTGCGCTCAATTGACTGGAATGTTACAGCCCGCTTGGGAAAGCCCTTTATAAAGATGTATGAGGAGGACAGAGAGCTTCAAGTTTTCTTTGTGCTTGACCGCTCTCTTTCCATGTACTCTCCTTCTGCGGTTAAGCCAAAGATAGAATGCGCGTCGGAAGCCGCCGCTCTTCTTGTGCTCGCCTGTCTCCAGAATAACTCTTCTATTGGAGCTGTATTTTTTGACGGCAAGATACGTTTCAGCGTAAAGTCAAGGGCTGGTCTTGCCCAGGCGATGATGATTCTAAGCCGCCTTGACGAGACGGAGCAAAAAATAGAAAGAGGCTCTGCGCTTCCTAGCGCTCTTAGCGGAGCGATAAAGCTGCTTAAAAGACGCTCTCTGGTCTTTGTTATTTCAGATTTCCGTGTCTCCTCCTGGCAGGAGAACTTTGCCCGTCTTGCAATGAAAAACGATGTGATTGCTCTTTGCATTACAGATCCTCTTGACAGCACGCTTCCTGAGATAGGAACAGCCGCGTTCTGTGATATAGAAAGCGGTGAGCGCAGGCGCTTTCCCACAGCGTCAAAAGCATTCAAGAATGAATGGCTGTCCTCTAACCGCCGCCGCATTGACAGCTGGCAGAGTTTTTGTGTCCGGCATGGAGCATATCCTCTGACACTCTCAACTTCCGAGGATCCTGCTTTTGTATTAGGCTCGTTCTTTGCCGGCAGAGGCGCAAAATGAGAAACAGAGCAGTTGCCGTTATTGCCGCTTTTCTTGTGCGGGCTATTGCTTATGCGCAGTCTCCCATGCAGATTATGATGCCCAGGAACGCATATACTGGCGACCGCTGCGAGCTAAGGTATGTATTCAGCACGGACACAGAGCTTATTTATGACGGCAGCTCTTCTGATAGGCTGGAAGCTGTTGAGCTTGATACCGCCTCTCCGGTTTTTAGAAAAGAGGCAGACAAGTGCATGGTCTATAGAGCGGCTCTTGAGCATATAGGAAAAGAATATACACTTACGGTTTATTTTATTCCATGGTATCCGTGCGATATTGACTTTGGCGCATTTGATATTGCTTTTATGGCGCGCAAGGCTCAGAAAATTGAAGGCGCGGGAGAGCCTTTTATTATTGATCTTGCTCCCGTCGCTATAAGCTCGCTTTCGGAGAAGCTCGGTGCAAAAGCGGAAATGCCGCCGTCCGGTCCTATGATAGTTCCCGGCACGGTGTTTATTCTCGCCGCTCTTGCTATTGTCTTGCTTGTGGCTATAGCGCTTGCTGTTTTTGTCATTATAAAGGCTCCTTTGCTTGCCGCATACTTTGTTATGGCGAGGGAACAGCATAGGCTTAAAAAGCTTCTTGGCAGGACAAAGCGCCTTTTGCGCAAGCTCTTGAAAGCAAGCGCTGACGATGATTCTTTTTGCCAGTCTCTTTCTTCTATTATTAGGGATTATCTTTGCGGACGGTTCTCAAGCGGATTTACCTCATTGACTACAGGAGAATATGTCCAGAAGTTTGATGAGATATGCTGCGGCGCAATTCCTGATAAGGTAGAAAGCGCTGTAATGGATATTGTTGAGATTATGCAAAGATGCGACTATGTGCGGTTTGCCAGAGGCTCCTTAGACTCTCTCCGTCAGCCCGCCGCCTTGTATGAGGCGGCTCTAGGAGAAGGTGAAAGCAATTTGCTTGTAAGCAGGTGCATAGATGCGGTCTCTGTTCTAGGCACATTTACAATGGAAGAAGGAGAGAAAAACTGATGCTTGCTTTTGAAAATCCCGCGGCTTTCCTGTTTCTCCTTGCAGTTCCTCTCCTGCCTCTTATGCGCTGGCTTGGACTTTTTAAGAGAACTGCGTTTCCTCTTGTCTTTGCCGACTGGGGTGGCCGGAGCTTTGCCTGGAGCAAAAAGCTCTTTAGTTTTCTGCGCGCGCTTTCATCTGTTCTTTTTGCCGCCGCATATATTGCGCTTGTCCTTGCCCTTGCGGAGCCGGTTATGCGCCATCAGGAGAAGGTATATACTTCAAAAGGCGTGGATATTTTGTTTGTTCTTGATACAAGTCCTTCTATGTCTTCCAGGGACATTGCGGGAATGACGCGTCTGGAGGCGGCGCGGCAGGGAATCCATACTCTTGTAGGGGATAACAAGGGCGCGGCTTTCGGGCTTGTCGCTATGGCGAGCGAAGCCGCCGCAATTGCGCCTCCTACAACTGACCATGCTCTTTTCCTTAGCAGGCTGGACTCTCTTGCCGCCGGAGGATTAGGAGAAGGCTCTGCGATTGGAACGGGGCTTAGCAGCGCAGTCTATCATCTGGTCTCTTCCAGCGCTCCAAAGAAATGCATAGTGCTTATTACTGACGGAGAGAACAATGCGGGCTCTGTGCATCCGGACACAGCGGCGGAGCTTGCAAGACAGAATGGAATAACATTGTATGTGCTCGGAATAGGGACGAGGGGCTCTGTTCCGATTGAGTATATCGACCCTAATACAGGCAAGGTGCACTCAGGCTACTACGATTCTGACTTTGACACGGCTCCTCTGGAAAGCCTTGCTCTTATGGCGGGAGGAAGGTATTTTGGGATTGAATCGCTCTCTGCGCTCTCTGACGCGCTCTCCAGCATAAGCAGCAGGGAAAATGTCGTGCAGAGCTTTTATTACAGGACTACGGACAGACAGCTTTACTATTATTTTCTGTCTCTGTGCGCGCTTCTTGCCGGCATAGCCTGGATTTTGCGCCGTGCCGTTTTAAGAGAGGTTTTGTAAGATGATTAGCATTCAGCGCCCATATAGTTTTATTGCTCTTGTTCTTATTGCTTTCGCCGTGTTCTATGTTTTGCGCCGCCATTCAAAGATAAAGAAGTATCTTGCATCAATGACGATAGAAGGAAGCGCCGTGGCAAGCATAAGGAAAGCGAATGTGTCCTTTGCTGTGGGCGTATCTTGCCGTGTATTATCGGCTGTCTGTGTTGTGCTTGCATTTGCGGGCATTTCCTGGGGAACGGCAGTTGTTCCTGTGCAAAAAAGCGGAGACGCGGTAAGCCTTGTGTTTGATATTTCCTACAGCATGAACGCCAAGGACGGTCCTGGAGGCCTGTCCAGGCTTGAGGCGGCCAGGCTTTACTCAACATCTCTGCTGGAACGTATGGACGGAATCTCTGTGAGCGTTGTGCTTGCAAAGGGAGACGGAATAATCGCTGTTCCTATGACGGATGACAGGGCAAGCGTTTATTCTATTATACAAAGCCTCTCTCCGTCTTTTATGACAGCTTCCGGCTCATCAATTGGAAAAGGCATTGAGGCTGCCATGCAGTCATTTCCTAAGAACATGAGCCAGGAAAGCCATATATGGGTCTTTACAGATGGTGACGAAACAGATTCTTCTCTTGTTCCTGCGCTGGAGGATGCCGCGCGCTTCGCTTTTCCGGTCACTCTCATTGGATTTGGGACGGCGGAAAGTGTCCAGGTTCTCTCGGGAGACGGCAAGACGATGGTAAGCACTTCTCTCAAGGCGGAGAACATGATTGACGCGGTCGCGGGAGTTGAAGGCAAGCTGGAGATGAGAGCGCACAGGGGAATTCCTAAGAAGATAAGGTATCTGCCGGCAGATTCAGAGGGCTCTGTGCAGGATATACTTAAGGAGCTTTCTGGAGAGACAGTTGCCAGCGACGCGCTTGAGATAAAATCTGTTCCTCATCACCAGCTTTTTATCTTGCTTGCACTTCTTCTTGTAGCGCTGTCTTTCTTTGCGCTTGAATTTGATGCAAGACGCATATTCAGGCCTAAGGAGATTTCTCTGCTCTGTGTCTTTCTTTCTCTTTCCATAATTTCGTGCAGGTCTGGAAAAGTCTCCGTGCTTTCCGGAACATTCCATTGGTACCAGAGAGAGTACCAGAGCGCAACAGCGGAATTTCTGCGCTCGTATAACCAGGCCCAGATTGACGGAGACAGGCTTATGGAAGACTTCTGTGCCTACAACCTTGCCTCTACTTACATTATGCAGGATGAGTACACGGCGGCATTGAGCCGGCTTGAGCAGGTTTCGCCCGATTCGCCGCCAAAGCTCAAGAGCGCATCGTTCTATAACATGGGCATTATTGCAAGCCGGCAAGGCGACTATGAGACAGCCCAGGAATACTTTAAGAAGGCGGTTCTTGAGGATTCAACAAATATGAATGCGAGGATCAATCTTGAGTTTATGCACGTGCAGGCGCAGGAGACGGCCGCAAAGTCCAGGGAAAGCCAGATGACAAAGACAAGCGTGAGCCATGACCAGAATTTTATGGAAACAGAAGTATTCACGCTAATTGAACAGGAGGAGAGGGAGCGATGGAAAAATATCCAGTCAGACAATCGGCAAAGCTCATCTTTGGACTACTGATTTTCCTTGCGCAGACAGTCTGCGCTTTTGCGGCGGGTCCCTCACGCTCTGTCATGAACTCTCTTACGGTAAAGCCGGACAGCGATGTTTTTTTTACAGCCCAGGAAAACGGCTACACTCTGAAAATTCCGGACACTATGCCTTCCGCCGTGCAGACCGACTTTACCCATATACCACAGGGCGTGCAGTTTGTCTCTTCTAGGCGTGAGGAATATATTGACAGCAACGGCGGGAGAGGCACTGCTGTGCGCCTTTGGTTCACATTTACGGACACGGGCACTATAAAGCTTCCGCCGCTTATAGCCGTGGTTGCGGGGAAAACATACTACATACCTTTCGAGGATGTGGCTGTCTATGAGAATCCTGCGCTTATAAGCCCGGAGGCAAGCTTGCGGTTTGAGAGCGGACTTTCGCCGCATACAGACAAGAATGGAGTTATCCGCCTTGATGTGAACGCAGGGGATGAGATTGTCTTTACTGTCGAGCTGAAGTATTTTGTCCAGGTGGTTGCTTTCCGCTGGAATCTTCCCAAAGATTCAATCTTCGCGGAGACGGAGCGCTATGAGGCTTTGCAGGAAAACTATGCTGACCGCGAGTTCTCTACTCAGCCAAAGCCTCTTGCAAGGTTCAGCTGGAAGCCTCTTGTTCCAGGCGACTATTCTCTGCCGGATATTGCAATAGAAGCGACTGCCTACAACGGCACTCTCAAGAGCGTTGCTGTTCCATTGTGCGCTATAAAGGTTCTGCCTGCTTCTGTCTCTCCTTCCTTTAAGAATGAAGGCATCGGCACTGCGGAAAGCGTGTTTAAGTCCGCTTTTAAGGAAAACCTGTCTTCTTCTCCTGCCATAAAGGGAAAAGTTCTTGCAAAGCAGAGCGAGGAGCTTGCTGAATTGCGCTCCTTAGAGAGAAACTCATTCCCCTGGAGCATAGAGCGCAGGAACAGACGCGCCTTTGAGAATGAGCTTGGAGTATATAAAGCGGATAACGAGCCTAGCCGTCCTCTTGCCATATCGTTCCTTGCGCTGTCCATAGCCTTTGCTGTAGTCTCTGGATTTCTTGTTTTCTTCAGGGCATTCAGGCTTTCTATTGCGCCCATGATTGCAGGAGCGGTATGCTTAGTGCTGTGTGTATTTTCGTTTGCGCGGCTTGTCTCTGTCAGGGGAGTCTTTGCGGGAGGAGTAATAAGCTCTGTGCCGGAAGAGAACACGTCATCATTCCTTGAGACAGGCGGCGTTCTTCGTGTAAGGATAAAAGAGAAGACGGCTGGCTATTATTACATAGAGTCCACAGACGCAAGCGGCTGGGTAAGGAAAGAGCTTGTATATGAGATAAAATAATAGAAGCTAAAATGAGCAGGACTGAGACTGGCTTTCAGTATGATAATTCTTTGTAAAGGAAATGGCGGGCGGGAGCGGAGCGGGTGGCAAAAACACTCTGGTTTGCAGCCGCGACAGCGGCAC
>CAZURC010000073.1:7163-10329 GCA_964623405.1 uncultured Treponema sp. | reverse complement strand
GGGGAGCTGTTTTGTGTTTTAATCAAGTCAAGAACCGACATCGCAACCGCAGCGCATTTATGGAAATTTCTACACAAATTCAATCGGAAGAGCTGTAACATTGTCTGAAAGCTCCAGTTTCTTGTCGCACTGGCAGATTATGCATCCATGTCCTATTCCTTTCCCGTTGATTTTTGACAGTACGCTAAAGCTGCTTGCCATATCCAGGCTCGCCCGCGCGGACTTTTTTATCTCGATGGGATAAAGGATACTCGTCCATTCCTGCACTGTCTTTAGAAAGAGCGGGCATTTCGATAATGCAGACTCTGCCCGCAAGAGAATCCGCCGCCTGTACATAGGCTTGATACACACTCCTCGTCTAATCTGGACTGCCACTCCATTTTAGACGAAAACCTTTTGTAAACAATACTTCTTTTTTAGGCAGATTTTAGATATTGTCTTTTTCAAATCCCTGCCGCTATGTCTGAACTGCTTGCACGCTTGTTATCAAGGAAAAAGTGTGACATCAATACATTTTTTCGTCGGAAATATTGTAATTTGTTCACACTTTTTCTATTATTAAAGTTATGAAACGTAATTTCTTAAAACAGCTAGAAAACTGGAAAAATAATCCTTTGCGTAAGCCTTTAATCATTTGGGGAGCACGGCAAGTCGGTAAAACTTGGATAATGCAGGAATTTGGCAAGCAGTGTTTTAAGAATATGCTTTATATTTCATTTTATAATAATAAAAGAGACGCTGATGTATTCAATGCGGATTATGATACAAAACGCATTCTTTCTACATTGGAAATTCAACATCATGTAAAGATTGAGGCGCAAACAACTCTTATTATTTTTGATGAGATCCAGTCTGCACCAAAGGTTGTTGAGTCGTTAAAATATTTTTGTGAGGATTCCCCTGAATACGCAGTTGTTGCAGCAGGCTCGCTACTAGGAGTCAGCATTCACGAGGGAGTTTCGTTTCCTGTTGGCAAAGTTGATGAGCTGAAGCTTTTTCCAATGAGTTTTTCTGAATATCTAAGGGCGTTAGGGGAAGAGGCTCTTGCTGAGCTTATTGAAAAGAAAGATGCAAAAAATCCTCTAATTTCTGATTTACGTGAAACTTTTATCCATCACTTAAAAAATTATTTTTTTGTAGGCGGAATGCCGGAAGCTGTGAAGATTTTTGCAGAAACACAAGACTATGATAGAGTGCGTGCTGTCCAAAATGCTATTGTGAATCAATACGAAGGTGATTTTGGAAAGCATGTCACGCCAAATGAGCTTCCTAGAATAAGGATGGTATGGCATTCGCTTCCTATGCAGCTTGCAAAAGAAAACCGCAAATTCTTTTTCGGACAGATAAAAAAAGGCGCCCGCATGAAAGATTTTGAAATTGCAATACAATGGCTATGTGATGCAGGGCTTGTCAGAAAAGTTAATAAAGTCACAAAACCCGCCATGCCTCTGAAAGCCTATATAAGTTTTTCTGATTTTAAGCTTTATATGAATGACATCGGACTTCTAGGCGCTTTAAGCGAGCTGGACAAAGAAAGCATTATAGAAGGAAATGATATATTTACAGAATTTAAAGGCGCGCTTACAGAGCAGTTTGTATTGCAAGAAATTTTGGCGGCAACTTCATATACCCCATTTTACTATTCAGGTGAAAAATCGACTTACGAAACTGACTTTCTGATTCAAAAAGGAAAAAAAATTGTTCCAATTGAGGTTAAGGCAGAAGAAAATTTAAAATCAAAAAGCCTTAAAGCTTATTGCGAGAAATTTCGTCCTGAATATGCTGTAAGAACTTCAATGTCAAATTTTAGAGAGCAGGATTGGATGACTAACGTACCGCTCTGGACTGTTTCTGGAATATAATACAGGCAATCTCTAAAAGCTGCGCATAGTATTTTGCACACTGCGTTTAATTCGTGATATATTATTCATATCAACTTGTTGGCAGGTGCTGTCTATGACTCCTTCTCAATTCAAAGCATTTTCTGATTTTCGTGATGAGTTTCGCTCTTATTGCCGCTCTACAAAAGCTCTGTTTGGTAAGACGCTTATTCCGCTGCAGATTGCCGCTGCATCCAAAGACACGCCTCCTTATCCGCTTGAAAATCCTATCGTGTACAACACTGCTCTGGATGAGATTACAGAGGATGATGATATAAGGCTTATTGTTGTCGGCGATAACCCTGGCAAAGACGAGCAGCTTTCTAAAAATCAGAAGTATCTTGTCGGCCAGAGCGGAAAGATTGCCGAAGGCTTTTTTAATAAGAATCCGGAATTTGGAATTGATTTTAGAAAGAATGCGATTATTCTGAACAAGGTGCCTGTTCATACGGCGAAAACAAAGCACTTAAAATATCTTATGGAAAACGGCGGAGAAGATATCAGATGTCTTTTGCAGCTAAGCGAGTTTTGGATGGCTCAAGAGACAGCTGATCTTCATATTGCCTTGAGCCGCGCAGCAGAGAGCGAAGATGAAAAGCCTTCTGTCTTTCTTGTAGGCTATAGCGAGCTGAAAAGCAACGGCCTTTTCTCCCATTACAGTAAGTTGTTTAAAAAAAGATATTCGGGCCACAGCGAATGGGAACGTGTCTTTCTGTTCCAGCATTTCTCGATGAACCGCTTTTCTATTGACCTTAACAGATATATGAAAGAGAATCCAGGACTTGATATTGTCCAGGCCGCCCACCAGCTAGGAGCGGCACACAAGATAGCGATTTTCGGGCAGGTTCCTTCTATTTAAGTATGGTGATTTCTACACGGCGGTTCTGCGCCCGCCCTGCGTCTGTGTCATTTGCGGCTACAGGCTTGTTTCCACCCCATCCCCTGCATATAAATGCCGCCGCTTTTACTCCGCGCTTCTCTAGCTCCTGCGCAACAGCGCGCGCTCTCTGCTCAGAAAGAGTCTGCTCTCCAGAGGGTTTTCCGACGCTTGCTGTATGTCCTTCTACCAGGAACTGAGAGTCCGGAGCCAGCTTTAAGACTTCTGCTATCTGATCAAGTCTTTCGCTTTCTCCTGGAAGAAGGGCTGCGCTGTCCGGAGCAAACTTTATGTCGCGTATGCTCAGCCGGATTCCTGCAGGAACTTCCTCGGCGACAATATTGTTTCTTGCGGCCGCCGTCTCTTTTACTGCGCTGCCGCCTGTTTTTCCAGCGCTTGCAGCATAGGT
>CAZURC010000073.1:2696-7063 GCA_964623405.1 uncultured Treponema sp. | reverse complement strand
GCAGGCGGGAACTCTGTGAATAATGTGATTGTGCCCTTAAAGTTCACCTGTGTCCCGTCAACCCAAAAGAAAGTCTCATCAACATTGTCTATGACAAGAATCGGTGTCCCTGTGGATTGCAAGACTATTATGTCCGCCTTGTGTCCGCCCGCCGCTTTTACAAGGCTTGCGTCTCCTGACGGATCGCGTGTGCTAGAGCCGTAGTTTGTCTGCCAGAGCGCTTTTATTCTATAAACGGGGTTTCCCCTGTACTCTTCCGCTCCTGCAAATGTATAAGCGACAAGAATAGGCATTCTTGTGAACACGCCCTTGTTCATCGGGTCAACAGAGCGCTCCGCTTCTGCCTTCCAGCTGTCTCCCACCTTCACTTTTTCCAATGTATAGGCAGGAAAACTCCTGAAGCTCGGGTATCCGTTATCCTTGTACATTGTAAGATGCCCTTCCGGGGAAATATGGAACATTGACTGGACGGCCTCGTGTATTCCCGCGCTTGCAGCCTGATTGTTACGCAAAGTTTCTTCCATTACATAAAAGCTTCCGTCGTACCACTGGTCATTCTCATAGACGGAGCCTTTCGCTTTGAATTTCCTTAGCGGCGCTTCGCTTGGGCTTATAAAGGAGCGAACCTCCCTGCTTGTCAGACCGACATATTTTCCATTCACGTAACGGCGCAGGTTAGTTCTCTCGACAAGAGAATATCCCCGGTTTCCCGTATAGCGCAGGCTCACCGGCTGCTGGCCGTCTTGTGTCTGAGCGAATGAGTAAAACTGAACGAACAGAAAAACCGCAAGGACTCTTAAAAACTTGTAAAAATAATTCTCTTTCATATCGAAATTATCGGCTAAAAAATGTATTCTTAAAATGATGTTTTTGTATATGGATTGTCATCTCGAACCATTGACTGTCCTGTCTGGCCGGCAGACAGGTTGTTTCTGGAGCTCTGCTTTATAGTAGATTCTGAAACAAGTTCAGAATGACGGGTACTGGAGGATTTTATGTACAAGGTTTTTATAGACGGAAAAGAAGGTACAACTGGTCTTAAGATTTATGAGCGCTTTGAGCACCGCTCCGATATTCAAATTCTTCTTATTGATGAGGATAAGCGAAAGGATCCTAATGAACGCGCGAAGATGATTAACTCGTCAGACTTTACATTCCTCTGCCTGCCTGATGCAGCCGCTGTGGAAGCTGTTTCCCTTTGCACTAATCCCCATGTAAAGATTCTTGACGCATCTACTGCCCACCGTACCGCAGAGGGCTGGACCTATGGATTTCCGGAGCTTTCCTGTGAGCACCGCGAAAAAATCGCATCTTCTAAGAGAGTCGCAGTTCCTGGCTGCTATGCGTCTGGCTTTGCCTCTCTTGTCTATCCGCTTGTAAAAAACGGCATCATTGCGCCTGACTATCCGCTTGTCTGCCATGCGGTTTCCGGCTATTCAGGGGCAGGAAAAAAGGCTATAGCGCAGTATGAGTCAAAAGAGCGCAACGTGGAGCTAAAATCCCCGCGCCTTTACGCTCTTACACAGGAGCATAAGCATCTGCCGGAAATGCAGAAAATCAGCGGACTTGACTACAAGCCAGTCTTTAATCCTTATATCTGTGACTATTTCCAGGGAATGAGCGTCACGGTAAGCCTTTTCACACGTCTTATGAAGAAAAAACTCACAGGAAAAGAGCTTGCGGAGGTGTTCAAGGAGCACTATAACTCCAGCCATTTTGTAAAATGCGCCGAGTTCCTGGGCGAAGGAACTCTTGCAGAGAACTATATAGCCGCAAACACTCTTGCAGGAACGAACAATATGCAGATTTTTGTGTGCGGCAATGATGAGCGTCTTGTGCTTACGAGCCGGTTTGACAATCTTGGCAAGGGCGCAAGCGGAGCTGCCGTGCAGTGCATGAACATAATGATGGGAATAGATGAAACTACAGGCTTGGTCTAAGGGCGAGATGGATATTCAGTCTGTTTATCTACGGATTTTTTATAAATTCAATATAAATTGTTGATTTTGATTGTTTTTACGTGGTATTATAAACTATAAGTAGTTTTCAATTTATTATTGGCAAAGAGGATTAAATGGCTAAGATTGAACTTAAAGGTATTACAAAAATCTATGACGGCAATGTTCTCGCTGTCGAGAGATCTAACGTAACAATTGAAGACCGCGAATTCTGTGTATTCGTAGGTCCTTCTGGCTGTGGTAAATCCACAACGCTCCGCATGATTGCAGGACTTGAGGATATTACTGCTGGAGAGCTTTATATTGACGGCGAGCTTATGAACGATGTTCCGCCAAAAGACCGCAATATCGCAATGGTATTCCAGGATTACGCTCTTTACCCGCACATGTCAGTTTATGACAACATGGCTTATGGTCTTAAAATCCGCAAGGTTGACAAAGAAGAGATAGACCGCCGTGTTCATGAAGCATCTAAGATTCTTGACCTTGACTCGTATCTCGACCGCAAGCCAAAGGCTCTTTCTGGAGGACAGAGACAGCGTGTCGCAGTAGGACGTGCTATTGTCCGCTCTCCAAAAGTATTCTTGTTTGATGAGCCGCTTTCCAACCTCGACGCTAAGCTCCGTGTCCAGATGCGCGCAGAGATTTCTGGCCTTCACTCACGCCTCCAGGCAACAATGATCTATGTAACTCATGACCAGATTGAAGCCATGACAATGGGAACAAAGATTGTTGTAATGTCAGAAAAGAAAATCCAGCAGATTGGTGCGCCTCTTTACCTTTACAATCATCCAATCAATAAATTCGTTGCTGGCTTTATCGGAACTCCGCCAATGAACTTCTTTAAGGTTACAATTTCCGACAAGGGCGGAAAGGTTGTTGCAGATGAAGGAACTTTCACTCTTGTTCCGACAGAAGAGCAGCAGAAGCATCTTAAGGCCTACAACGGAAAAGAAGTCTGGTTCGGTGTTCGTCCTGAGGATCTCTTGTACCAGGAAGCGCCTGCGACAGAAAACAATATTTCTGCAAAGGTGACAAACAAGGAGCCTCTTGGAGCAGAGACCCACGTATTCTTCCAGATTCAGAACACAAAGGTTGTCGCAAAATGCCATCCGTCTGTAAACCCGATGCTTGGCGACACGATAAACTTTACACCAAGAATGGAGAAATGCAAGTTCTTTGATATGGACACAGAAGTGAATATCTGCGAGCCAGATATCGAAAAGACTTGGTAATTCCACAACAGAGATTTTTAAAAGAACCGGCAATACGCCGGTTCTTTTTTTTTATTTTCTTCACACGTTAAAATGTCTGCCAACTTGCCTTTCCTCAAAAAACACCTGCAAAACACAAAAACAGGCTCTCCAGCCATTTTTAAGTAAGAAGTATGAGATATGAAGTAAGAATTTGGAAAACGCTTTGCAACACACAAAACAAACAGCCCTGAGCTTCAAAGCGAAACTCAGGGCTGTTTGTTTGCCGCGCAAGACTCCGTGCGGCGGGAGAGCGCAAAAGGAGCATTGCGCCCCTTTTGCGAAAATTACGTGTTAGTACGCAACTTTTACGTAATGCAGATACTGTCCGCCTTTTTTGCAATAGAATCTAGAGCTAACAATATCTAATTATGGAAAATTCTGCCAAGTGATGGTATATTTATAGAAAAGGAGGTGTGCTATGCCTTATGAAGTCTTGGAGCAAAAATTAAAAACTTTGCCAGAACAAAGCCTTGTGGAAGTTGATGAATTTTTTAACTATATTTTATATAAATTTAACGGTAAGAATAATAAAATTGTAAACTCCTCTGACGACGGAATGGCGCTTCTTAATTCCATTGTAGGCTCTGTATCCCCAAATGTCACTCTTGAGAACGCTAAATCAGAATATTTTGAGGAGAAATATGGAACTGCTGATTGACACTAACATCGTTATCGATATTCTTCAAAAAAGACAGCCGTGGTTTGCAGATTCTTATTCTGTTGTAGCAGGTTGTATTCAAGGCAGACACAATGGTTACGTAACCGCTCATTCGCTTTCTGATTTGTTTTTTATTTTGCGTAAATCACACGATGTAACAGCACGAAAAAATGCTGTGACTTTACTTTGCAAATATTTCACCGTTTTTGCAGAAGATAAACAAGCGTATCTTTCTGTTGCTAACAATATTCTTTTGCCTGATTTGGAAGACGGACTTCAGATTTATTGCGCAGAAAATTGCAATTTGGATTATATCATCACAAGAAATGTTCAGGATTTTCAGCATTCAAAAGTTCCAGCCCTAACAGCACATGATTTTTTAACAATAAATCCTTAAAGCATCTCAATGAATACCTAGTGCAAAATCAAGGACAAAAACACCATCAGAGATAACAAAACACCCTGTCGTCCGTGATTGGATAGCAGGGTGTTTTG
>CAZURC010000073.1:0-2596 GCA_964623405.1 uncultured Treponema sp. | reverse complement strand
TCGTCTGTCCACGGCTTGACCGTGATTGTCGAGATGTAGCAGTTCTTGCTCAGGCTTGTGAGAGTGAGCGTTGTAGCCTCGCCTTTGTAGATGAACCACTTTGTTGTTGAGTCGCTTCCTGTCGCCATCGGCATATTTTCAAGAACAACATTGCCGTCCGCGTCTGTAACTTTCATTGAGCCGCTTGATGCATTGTAGCCGGTGAATCCGACAACAACATTTCCAGCAACCTTTACAGAAACTGTTGCTTCTGTAGCCGAGCTGTTCACAATTCCGTAGCTGTGGGTATTCCATTTATCATTCCAAGCGAGGAATGTGTCAGATGAAGTTCCCGCTGTGCCTGCTGTTACTTTTACATAGTCAGAAGATGTTGAATCCTTGAAGTTGTAAGTGTAAGTTGTGCTAGCATCTGGATTCAGCTCGTCCGCTGTGACTTCAACTTCAATTGAGTCAGATTTTGTTGAATCAACAGTTGATGTAGCTTTGATTGTAACTTTTCCGGCCTTAAGTCCTGTTACAAGTCCGTCCTTAGAGACTGTCGCGACGCTTGTGTCGCTAGAAGTCCAAGTTACTGTCGCAGGTGCGCAGTATGTTGTTACAACTGTCGCAGTGAACTGTGAAGGGCTAGCTGTAGAAACTGTTTCTGCTCCGTTGATTGTTACGCTTGTAACTCCGGCAACTTCAGTTGTGAGTTCCTTTACAGTGATTGTGCCGATGTAAGAAGTTCCTGTGAATGCGAGCTTGAGCGTGTCTGATGATGTGCCTGTGTACAAGAAGCTCAAAGTTCTTGTCGCAATTGAAGAGTCTGAGCTCATCTTTGTAGAAACAGGTCCTGCAATCACATTGTCGCTTGAATCTGTTACAGTCAAAGTTCCGTTTCCATACTCAGAGCCGACAACAGAAATAACAGAAGCTCCGCCAACCTTGATGTTCACATAGCCTGTATTAGAAGAGCCGCTTACTGCCGCGCCGTATCTTGCATCGTGATAAACAAGGCTTTTCCAAGAAACCATGCCGTCAGCAGAAGTTCCGTCTGTGATAGAATCCCACTTATCTTCGCTTCCTGTGCAGTAATCAGTAATGTTGTACTCGCCGTCCGCGCCGTCAAACGCGACCGCTGTTCCTGTAATTGTGTAGTAGATAGTAACATTGCCGATTACCCCAGTAATCGCCTTGTTTATAGTCTTGCCCTCTGTAGAAGCGATTGCAACACGCACGACTGCTGTCTGTCCAGAAGCGACTGCTGTGGTAATTGCTGCCTTTGAGAACTGCATAGCCTTGCTCTCTGCCGCAGCTTCCGCCATCTTTGTGAACTCGCCGTCGCCGACTTTCACATAGACGATTCCGCGCTCGTTGCTTGTCGCAGAGCAGTACGCAGTCGCTGTGATTGCGTCAAGAGTGATGTCTCCTGCCGCCTTGATTGTAAAGTCTGCCCAGGCAAAGTCAGAGCCAGCAGTGTTGCTTACTACCGCGCTGGAAGCAAACGGCCATCCGCCGTTGCCCCACTGGATTTCTGCGCTTGCAGGAGTTACCGCGACATCGCCTGCAAATCCGTAAGTGACTGGGTTCGCGGCAATTGTCTGGTCGCGGTGCGCAACTGAAGCGTTCTTTGTGTAAGTTCCTTCCTCCAGATAAGAGACAGAATAAACATCTTTTACTGTGATTTCAACGCTTGTAGAAACAGTAGGTGTTTTCTTTGATGTGGCTGTGATTGTCGCAGTTCCAACTCCGAATCCTGTTACAGTCGCGCTTGTTCCTGTTCCCAACGCTCCAGAGCCTGTAACACGCAGAACATTTGTGTCGCTAGAAGTCCAGATGATGTTCTCGTCTGTAGTATCTTCCGGTGTGAATATCGCTGTGAGAGTTGTTGTGTCGTCTTTTGAGATTGAGAATGCTTCTGTCCTGTCAAATGCAAGTCCAGTGGCCTCGACAACCTGCTTGATTACGTTGATTGTCGCAACGCCGCTTGAAGTTCCAGATGTCGCTGTCAAAGTTACAGTTCCTTCCTGGCTTTCCTTTGCAGTTACTGTCGCGGCAGAAGAGTCAACGCTTGCAAGAGTGTCATTGTCGATTGTGTAAGTTGGTGTGATTGAATTTCCAGCATAGTCAGTCGCAGTGAATGCGTCTGTTGTGGCATTTCCTTCAAGATATGGAACATAGGTCGGCTCAATGTAAATCATTGACTTAGACTTGTCTTCGCTTGCACTGAACTCTGTCTCGTAGCTAGACAAATCCCACTGTGTCGTAGCAGGCACATACTTTCTGTTTGTCGCGTCCCAGCCTCTGTTCAAGATTGCGTTGCGTCCGCAATATTCGCGCTCAGCAACAACTTTAGAAAGTCCGTAAGCACCTTCAACGCGTCCGCTTGTGTCGATTGCACTTCCGTCCTCATAGACGTTGCCATAATCCTTGTAGCCGATTGAGCAGACGCCTTCATTGTCCTCGTCATATTTTGTAGAGCCTTCGAACCAGAGAGTTGAATCGATTTTCTCAAATGTGTTGAAAACAACCGCCGCCTGAGTGTCGCTTCCAGAATTGCGTCCGTAGTAAGCAGTAACGCCGTCATCAACAGAAATCTTGCTGTTAAAGAGAACAA
>CAZURC010000072.1:0-10395 GCA_964623405.1 uncultured Treponema sp. | reverse complement strand
TTTCCGTCGTGATTGTTGAGTTGTAGACAACAAATCCCTTTCCGTAAGGCGCAGAGCTGTTAGGCAAATGAGAAGCGACAACGTAAGTAACATGGTTAGAATCTTTGTCAGAATCATAAAGAGAGATAATATCGCACTTTTCAAATAGGGCGACATTGCTCAATCCCCACAAGAAGTCAACGTCGCCTGAAATCTGGCAGCCGTAGAACCATGCTTTTCCGCCGCTTGGTGAAAGATAAAGCGTGTCCTGCTTTGAAGTGAATGTGCAGTTGTAGGCTGCGACAGTTCCAGTTGAGTCGAACATCAAGGTTTCCGCCTGGTTATTGTTGTCTGCAAGGTCGCTTCCAGAATCATCGTGCTCGCCATATTTATTTGTTTTTCTTGTGGCAGTGTTAATAATAGAAAGATTTTCAAGAACAAGGTCGCCGCCTTTGTAATAGAACACGTTGCGTCCGCGAGTTCCGTTGTTCCAGAGCGTTGTGCCGCTTCCTCCGTCCTGGTTTGCCCACTGGATTACAACGTCGCTTCCGTAAGCTGCGCTTCCCTGTCCGCTCAAAATCACATTCGCTTTTCCAGAATAGAAAAGCCGCTCGTAGTAAGTACCTGAATCAATTTTGATTTCCCAGTCGCCTGTCTTTGAGTTTGACATCAAGTAGCTCAAAGCGCCCTGAACTGTGATGAATTCCTTGTCTGTTCCGACTGTGAGCGTGCTGCCTGAAACGCTAGGCGCGCTTCCTGTTGTGAACGTCCAAGTTGAAGAATCTGTGATTCCCTCAAAATCCTCTCCGCCGGCAGTTCCTTCAATCAATCCGTCATCAACAAGAACATAGTATGATGTGCTGTTTGAAAGCAATGTAAGTCCTTTTGATGTGTTGTGATGAGGAATAATGCGCACTTTGTTTGTGTCCACGACTTGAATCAGCTGATACTGCGCGTTGATTTCGCCAAGACCTGAGTTTCCGCCGTAGCCGTAGCCATAAAGCGTTTCCGCAGCAGGCTTGATTGTGTCAACCAAAGTTCCGTCAGAAGAATAAATGCGGACAGTTCCGCTTGAAGAGCGGTCAATTGTCGGAGCAGAGTCAAATTCAATTTCAAGATAAGTGTCTGCGTAAGCCGCTGTCTCGCCATTTGAAGGGAACAGGCTAAGCTCAACAATGTTCACTGTCGCGCTCGCGCTTGAAGCCGAAACCGTTTTTTCCGTCGCTTCTCCGTTCACGTAAACCGTGTACGTTGTGCCGGCAGTTGCGTTTCCTGTGTATGTTGCCGCGCCGCTTGTCGCTGTGAGCGTGATTGTGTCTGTCGAGTCGCTTGCGTTCACAAGTGTTACTTCCGCATTTGAATCCGCCCAGTCTGTGCCGTTTTTCTGCAATGTCACGGTCGCAACAAATGTCTTGCCATTTACCGTGTATTCGCTTGAAGAAGCCAGCCCCGAAACAACGTAGACTGACTCCGCGTAAGGCATTATCAAGTTGCTTGAAGAATCATAAAGGAAGAAAATCACATATTTTGATGAGCCTGATGCAACGCTTTCAGAAGAGAATGTGAACGTATCGTAATCAGTTCCGCTTGTAACTGCGGCTTTTGTCCCTGAGTCTGTTGATGTGATTGAATCTGACAAAAATGCGCTTACTGTAGAAACATTTAGCGAGCTTGCAATATTGAGCGTTATGCTCACGCTGCCAGTTCCGCCGGTTGCCGCTTTGAGCGTTATGCTCACACTTGGGTTTGTTGATGAAATCGCTGTCTCGCTTGAAGTTCCTGTCAAAACCGCCGTGTCGCCTGAGTACGCTGTCGCGGTGAATGTGTAAGTTCCCGCGTCAATGCTTGCGGTGAAAGTTCCGTCCGTGAGCGACTGTTTTTCAAGCAAAGTTGTTGATTCCGTGCTGCCAGATGCAGTCGCCGTGACTGTGTATTTGTAATCTGAAAGCGTCACGCTGGGAAGAGCCGTTCTTGACGGTGTTGAGAAATTGAACGTTACCGCCGCTTTCTCGCCGGAAGCAAGAGCGTTTGAATCTGAATCGCTGTCTATCGATGAGAACAAGTTCCCGCAGGAAGCAAGTCCAAGAAGCGCAACAGAAATTGCCGCCGCTTTTAGTATCTTAAAAATATTTCTTTTCATAATTTACTCCACTGTGAGCGTGTATTGCGCCGAGTATGTAACTCCTGTTTCAGAATCAGTTGCTGTAACAAGAACCGCGTGCTTTCCAGATGTTGAGATAGTTGAAGTTAGTGTGGAAGTTGAGCTTGATGAAACCTTCGTCAAATCAACGTACCAGGCGTAAGTATAAGCCGCGCTTGATGACGGCGGTGTCGCGGTGAATGTGTAAGAGCCGCTTCCGTTGTCATTGCAGGAAACTGAAATATCATTGTCGCCAGTCAAGAATGAGAACGAGAGTCCAGAAGAAACGGCGGTGCCTGACGACGATGTGTCCGCAGTACAGTTAATCACAACATCCTTTAATATCGGGCTAATTGCTTTATTCAGAGTTTTATCTGTTGCAAGCTTGAATACAAGAGAAACCGTCGCCGAATTGCCAGCCGTGATTGTCTGGTTTATAGACTCTGCCGAAACCGAATAACTTTTGCCGTTAGAAGTAGAACTAAAGCTTGTGCCGTTGTAGCGCATATCAACATAAATATTGCCTGTTGCAGTCTGGCTTCCCGTAAAGCCTATTGATTTTAACTTTACGTCATAGTCTTTTGCTGTGATTGTGAATGTAACGGCAAGAATGTCGGCAGCAGCGCTCGTTGAGTTGTAGCTAGAAGAGTTTGTAAGCGCAAATGTCGCTCCAGTTGATGTTGACCAAGATGTTGAAAGATCGTTGTAAATGCTGTTGTATGTTGCCGCCGCTGTAGAGAGCGTTACATAGTCGCTTCCGGTTGTTGCGCCGGCTGACGCTGTAGCATAAGCTGTATTGCTCGTGTTTGATGTGTCAAAGTATTTAATTGTGAACGCTGTGCCCGTGTCATCGTCTACGACATATTTCGTGATGCTTCCCACAGCAATGTTTCCGTAGCGTCTTACTGTCACCGTCCACGATGTTGTCTCGCTTCCGCTTCCTGTGGCCGTAATTGTCGCGCTTCCCGCCGCCTTTGAGGTGATTGTGATATATCCGCTATTGCTGGTCAAATCCGCTGTGGCAACACTTTCATCGCTTGATGAGGCATCTGTTGCAGTAAATCCAAGAACGTCTTCTGTGTTCGCTGTGCTTGAGTCTGTCTTTTGGGTAAATTGCACTACATCGCTTGTGTGGTCATCAGAGACAACCACATCTGTCACAACAATGCTTGAAAGATAATGGCTTGAGATTACGTCATAAACCACATATCCGTCTGCAAGCGCCGTGTATGTAAGAGATTCCACGCCTCCAAGCTCATACTCTCCTGTGCTGCGCTGTATTACTGTGACAACGCTTCCGCTAGAGACCGGAATATATAAAACAGACCCCGCATTCACCTGCACATCCTGGTTTTCGCTCGTGTTCCTGATTGCAATCTTAGAGCCAGAGACCGGCGTCTCGACTTTCATAGAGGCGGTTGAGCTTCCGCTTGACAAGCCTTTAAGGTATGCAGTCGCTGTTACGTTTGAGTACTGGATTATTGAATCTGAGTCTGTCTCTGAGAGAGCGGAGTCTGTATACATCGTAACCGTGCCAGTGCTGAAGTCCCATGTAAGCGTCTCGCCGCCCTGCTTTGCCGCGGCTGCTACGGTTACTGTGTAGTTGGAAACTGCGGTGGCGCTGTAGATTCCTATATAGTATGTTGTCTGGGATGTCGCGCTGTTTGTGATTGTAGCCGCGCCGTCTGTGAGGGTAAGCGCACCCTCAAGCTTTCCTGTTGAGTCAAACTCGAACAAAGAAACACCGCCAGACACTGTCAGTGTGCAGCTTGATGAGGCTCCTACTGTAACTTGTATGAACTTCATTTCTCCGGCAGAAAGACTTCCGCTTGTGTTGTCCGCATCTCCTATATATGGAAGAAGCACAAAGCTGCCTTTTCCGCCAGATGAGGTTACTGTTATGGATTCTGTGTTGCTGCCGGAAGAAATAAGATTGCCGGAGCTGTCCAAAAGCTCCAGCTTGAGAGAGCCTGTGCTGTATGTTCCGACAGGGATTGTGAAAGAAATGGCATAAGATGTCGCGACAATACCGCCTTCTTCATTGTAGACAGGCGTTCCGTCGCTCAATTCCTTTGTTATCGCCGTGAACACAGGAGTGCTGGCGGCAGAGCTTAGCTTTACACTAGCTGACTGCGGAGCAATTGCCCTTGCTCCTGCGCCTGCATAGTAATCGTAGTTTGGAACTTGGATTGAAATTCCTTTCAGCTCGCCGGTTTCTTTTGAGCTTTCTGTGCCACTATCCGCAATCTCTGAGCAGCCTGCGAACAATGCCGCCGCAAGAGCGGCAAACAGAGCATATTTCCAAAATCTTCTCATAGAAATCACCTCAAGCATAATGGTAACCCACCGCTTGAAGTGTTTTCTATAAACTAAAAGATATTTTTATATAAAAAATATTCCAAAACCCCATAATTTAATGTTATTCTAAGGTATAAGTTTCGCCATATTTTACTATCTCAACGTTCTTGTAGCCGTGCTCATTAAGGTAACTCTCCAGATATGCCTGCGCATCTTTTTCACCATGCACAAGAAATATCTTTTTGAGGCGGCTTGTGTCTATCTTGTCCAGCCACTCTGTCATTTCAACATAGTCGGCATGGGCAGAAAAGGCGTTGATTGTCTCTACGTGCGCGTTCACCTGATACCACTCGTCAAGGATTTTAACTTCCTTTGCGCCGTCACGGATTTTGCGTCCAAGCGTGTTCTCCGCCATGTAGCCTACGATAAGGACAGTGTTCTTAGGGTCGCTTATTCCATTCGCAAGATGATGCACGACACGTCCCGCCTCGCACATTCCATCGGCAGAGATTATAATCATAGGCCCGGCTTTCTTGTTCAGGCTCTTTGACTCCTCAACGCTTGTCACAAAGCTAAGCTGGTCAAATCCAAACGGATTCTTGTGCTTGTCAAGGAATGCTTCCTCAACCTCGCGGCTATAGCACTCCGGATGTACCTGGAAAATGCTTGTTGCGTTGACGGCCATAGGAGAGTCCACATAGATTGGAACTGAAGGAATCTTTTTCTGGTCAACAAGAAGATGCAAGTAATAGACAAGCTCCTGTGTGCGCTCTATCGCAAACGAAGGAATTATGACTTTTCCTTTGCGGTCTATTGCGCGGCGCACAACCTTGCGCAATTCTTCCATAGCAATCTCTGTGCCCTCATGCTTGCGGTTTCCGTAAGTGCTCTCAAGGAAAATATAGTCAGGGGCAGGAACCTTTGTGCTTGGGTCGCGGATTATCGGCTTTGAGCAACGGCCCAGGTCGCCTGTGTAGAGAATGCGTATCTCATCCTTGCCCTCGCGCCTGTCGTAGCCGGAGCGTCTCTCTTCTCCCTGGTACGCGGCCTGCTCCTCCGGTGTCGCCTGCCGGCGATCTGATGACTTGCGGCGGTCGTCTTCTTCATCTGCCAGCTTCCCTGAATGTTTTTCCGCAATGGAGCTTCTCCAGCCAAACAGCTTGTTCCAAATCTTGAACTTTGCAATCTCGGCGGGGGTGGTCTTTTCTCCTCTCTGTCCTTTTATAGTTACAAAAGCAAACGAAGAGCCAAGTATATGCCCCGCATCAAAGAACTCCAGCTCCACATCAGGAGCAATGTACATCTTGCGGTTATAGCCCAGCGTTACAATCTGGTTCTCGGCCTTTATGCAGTCTTTCTCTGTAAAAAGAGGCTGCCAGGTGAACTTCTGTCCTCGCTTTACCGCCTGCTTGCGCAGATACTCTGCGTCCCGCGCCTGAATTCTCGCGCTGTCCATCATAACAAGGTCAGCAAGATCGCGTGTGGCCGGTGTCGCATATATGTTGCCGTCATAGCCATGTTTTGCAAGCAGCGGAAGAAGTCCGCAGTGATCATAATGAGCGTGTGTCAATATAACTGTCTCTATTTTGTCCACTGGAATCTGGAAGTCACGGTTCTTTGCATCTGCGACAGCACGCTTTCCCTGGAATGCGCCGCAGTCAATCATGAACGCACGCCCGTCTACTTCAAAAATATGCTTTGAGCCGGTAACTTCCTCGGCGGCTCCAAGAGAATAACAAACAACAGACATGCTATGCCTCCTAACTTGTTCGCCACGGATGGCGAAATAAAAGCACGTAGTGCTTAGCATGACAAAAATGCATGGACGTATTTTTATCATGTCTCCTTGCGGTTTTGCTTTATAATTTATTTTAAGTCTGATAAATAAAAACCACAAGGATTTTTTATTCCGTGTTTTGCATTTGCATTTACCTAACTGCCTGTTATATAATCTAAGAATGTATTTTAGGCAGATAGTCGAGCCGCCTGATTCCCTTATAAAAAACGGACGTGCAGTTTTCGGCACTTTTGCAGGGTATCCGTCTAAGCTTGACATCCGAGGCTTAAGGGCTCCATTTGGAGGAGTTCCTCTCCCGGCTTTTATTTCAAACTTCCGCATAAAAAGCTCTATTCAATTCTGTTTTTCCGTTGGAGAATACCTGGGACTTGTAAGCTTTCTGGACAACAAGATTTTTGGACTGGCAGGGCTTATCCTTTGGAACACGCAGACCGGACGCAAATACTCCTACCGATATTTTATGGGGCCAAGAAGAAGATTTATTCCCCATAGCCTTGAGCAGGGGTTTTGCGCAAGCTTTAATCCGCATCACTATATACGCATAAGCTGGGATCACAAGCGCGACCGGGTTTCCCTTATATTCAATCTAAAAGGCAATTCTGTAAGCCCTTCCGTGCAGGCAGCGCTTACAGGGCATTTCTCCGACAGCTCTAACTGCGAGCTTACGCAATGTGTGCCCATAAAATCAAGAAGGAGATGCATGGCGGTCTATACATCTACTCCAAGCCTAAGAGGAAGCCTGACAATCGGCAAGACAAAAAAGTCGGCTGGCCAGGCCTTTAGCACAGAAAACGCAAGCTCAATGCTCTTTATAAAAAGAGCATACTACGGCTATACAACACAAGGGCAGGATATTTTCGCTTCTGGAGTATGTGAGGAAAAGAAAGTGTCTTTTTGCATAAGCGGTATTGCAGACACGGGAACAGATTCCGAAGCCTCTAACCGCAACGCCCTTTTTGTGGACGGCAAGTGCACACCTCTTCCGGCGGTAAGAATGACACAGCCGTTTGGTCTTGACGGAAAATGGATTATCCAGGATACACAGAACATGGTTGACCTTACATTTGAGCCTGTCTCTACTGTCTACCGGAATATCAAGGCATCTGCATTCAAAATTACCGCATACAATATCTATGGAACTTTTGAAGGTATGCTAAAGACATCTGACGGGCAGGACATAAAGATAAGCGGATTTGGCGGCATTGCCAGGGATTTCCTGCTCCGTGTATAGAGAATAAGGAGGCGGTCCTATGAGTGACGAATTTGGCCAGAGAAAAGTTGAGCAGTCTTGGGAACCAGGAACTCTTGACGCTACAAGAAAAGCAATCGGCCCGATTGACCGCGAAGAAGCCGCGAGAATGACAAAGGTGCTAGGCGGGCAGATTCTTGAGGAAAAATCAGCTCCTATTGACTACTCTGCTTTTCCTCCAAAGGAGCGGCACTACTCGCACAGGGCAAGCGGACGGTCTTCCTCTGATGTCGCCTCAATGTCTGCCTCCCCTGACAACAGCAAGGATGAAAGCGAGGACAAAGCGTCTTCCAAAAAAGGATATGCGGTAAACACAGCTAGAAAAAGAACCTCAGAATCAGGGCTGCCAAGCATTTCTGCAAGGGAACGCGGCCTTATGGACAAGATGATGATGAGCGAGGACTACAAGATTAAGCCGAACTTTGGAATCTTTAATTTTGTCCGTTATTTTAAGAAAAATGGAACAGAGCTTCTGCGCCAGAGCTACATATCTTATGACTTGCAGACTCATCTTGACCATTACCAGGCGTTTATTACTACAGTCAAGTCAATAATCCAGGTAAGCCCTGACTCATACAAGGCGAAGATTGTAAACAGTCCTGAGAACAAATTCAAATTCCTAAGGACTGTCGGCGGGTGGACCATGAAAAGCCTTAAGGTTCTCTCTGCGGATTTGCAGGCTCATCCAGAGGAAGTTACAGTCTCCATGATGATTCCTATCGTAAAGGCTCTCTACAAGGATCTCCTTAAAATCTATTATCTGGGAGAGACAGCAGTTCCAAAGATATTCAAGGAGATATATGCGGATCTCATGAAATATCCCAAGGCCGACCAGCAGAAGCTAATTATGCTTTCCAAACAGGGAATTACAGAATGGCTCTATGTCTACTCACAGATTATAAGAGGAATGTATCCTCTCCTAATGAGAATGTGCAGCCCTAAGTTTGAGCATTTCCCGTCATTCTTTACAACAGAGACTGCAAATATCTTTACATTCCTGGGGATTTCCAAGTTTGACATCCTGCTGCCAGTAAGAAAGGAAGATATAAAAGCGGCGGAACAGAAGGCGGAGGAAGAAAAGAAAAAAAAGGAAGATGAACGCAAAAAAAACAATCCAGAGGAGCAGCGTGGCAGGAAGACAGAAATTGTTGACGCGGGGCTTAAGCTTCTTGACCGCCTCTTTCCAGACGCAGGCTTTACAAGGCTTGAGTCTTTCCCCGACCTTTATCCATATTTCCAGCCAATTTATGAGTTCAGGGACGGCTACAACGTCCTAAGCCCGCAAAATCCGATGCAGGTCATAGTCACCTTGCTTAAGATAATCGAGGACTTGTTCCAGGGATGCCGAAACATCATTTTTACGGAAGAGGATGACGGCACAACATCAAGCAGAAACAAGGACAAGCTTTCTACCGCCCTGAACGAATGGTCTGTATATAGGGAAGAGCTTTTTGAAAAGCAGTACGCTGATCAGCTCCTTGATTTTGTAAACCAGGAATACTCTCAGGGCGACTTTAAGTCATCGCTTTTCGGAAAGAAAATACTAACGACTATTCTCTGGCAGACAAAGTTCAACTTTCTTCCTCACTTTGAATTTGAGCAGCTTCTTCTTGAAAAGCCTGTGAACGATGTCAAGTATATTCCCCTTTGCATAAGAACAGATTTCTTGCGCAGAACTTTCACAGCCATGTCAAAAGAAATAGACCGGCAAGCCGCAAGCAAGGGGCTTGTTATCGGTGTTTCAAATCCGTGGGCAAAATATGAGTTTGATATTCCAAATCCGGTTTCAAAAAGACTTGATGTGCTGCTAAACAGGAAAGCGCAAGGAGAAACAGCAGCTACGAACGCAAACATAATAAAATATGCAATGTGCTTTGTAAGCGTACTGGACTGGTGGATAAACAACCCTGAGAGCCCTGCATATTCCGCTGATCCTAGCAGCATATACAGAGTCTCAGAAAAAGACGGCGGACCGGCGTTCAGTGTTCCGCTGCGCACTGACCAGAACAAGCTTTTTGCAGAAAGCGTAAAAACGGCCAGCGCAAAGAAATAAGCGGCTTTTTACTCTCCAGAGGTTTCTTCAGCAGTGCTGTCTGCCTCCTGATTCTCTGTAACCACAGAGTCAGGAACAACTGTAATCGGGCGATTGCGCCACTGCAGGAATGCGCTGATAATTCCAGAAACAAGAAGAACAACACCGCAAATCCTTACAATGATTCCGCCGGCAGTTTTTGCAGGAATAATGAACAGAACTATTGCAAGAATTATTGAGATGATTGTCTCTATGACCGACTGCTTTACCATGATTCCGTTGCGGTGCAGCTTTGTGATTCCATAAATCTCGATACCAGCAGAGACAAGAAGGTACCCTGCCAGCACATAGGCCATCACTGTCCAAGCTATAGCTGCGACAAGGAGAGGAAGCATAATAGCCGCCGCTCCGACAATAATGCTAAGAAGCCCGCGGACTGTCATCATCAGCTTGTAGTCTGGATCCAGGATAAGGTTGCGTGTCGCCACCATTATAAAGATACCGTCACAGATAGCTGCGACACCAAGCATAATAACAGCCATTGCGATAAACGTCTCAGGGCTAAGCAGCATCAAAAGACCGACAACTGCCACTAAAAGGGACAGTACAAATTTATTTATATCCATGACCAAAATATAACCGCAGAAAGCCTTTTTAGTCTAGGACATTTTTTGGACATAAACAAAACAAAGATGCTTGACACAAAATATTGATTATTATACATTGATATAGCATCAATTTTGGAGCGATGGCCGAGCGGTCGAAGGCGGCGGTCTTGAAAACCGTTGTATAGCAATATACCGGGGGTTCGAATCCCTCTCGCTCCGTTCTTTTGATGACGCTATTGGAGGCGTGGTAGAGCGGTAATACAACGGATTGCTAATCCGTCAGTTCCTTAC